>NZ_PREY01000013.1:0-192705 GCF_002959955.1 Burkholderia sp. BE12
CGGCGGGACGGGCCGGCGGCCGCCGACCTGAGCGACCTATATGACCTACGCGACCTAAGCCGATTCGCCTGCCGCCGCCCGCTGCAGCGCGCCGAGATCGAGCTTCTTCATCGTCATCACCTGCGCCATCACGCGCTCGGCGCGGGCCGCGTCGCCCGTCATCAGTTCGGCCATCTGCACGGGCACGACCTGCCACGACACGCCGAAGCGGTCGCGCAGCCAGCCGCATTGCTGCGCGCGCTCGTCGCCGCCTTCGGACAGGCGCGCCCAGTAATGGTCGATCTCGTCCTGGTCGCGGCAATTGACGACGAACGACACGGCCGGCGTCATCTGGAACACGGGGCCGCCGTTCAGCGCGACGAACGCCTGCCCGTCGAGCTCGAACGCGACGGTCATCACCGCGCCCTCGGCGTTGCCGGACGCGTGCGCGCCGGCCTTGCCGTAGCGTGCGACGTGCACGATGCGCGCGTTGTCGAACACCGATACGTAGAAACCGGCCGCCGCCTCGGCGTCGCGGTCGAACCACAGGAACGGCGTGATGCGCTGGATACGCGAGTTCATGGCGCTGTCTCCTCGATGTCGTGCCGGCACCGTTGCCGGTCTTACATCGTAGGCGCTATGCCGGCGCCTGGCAGCGATCCGGTCCGTAGCGCCCGCCCGGCGCCGCGGCACAAAAAAAAGGGGGCGATCGCTCGCCCCCTCGTTCCTGCGTCCGGCCGTGCCGCGTCAGAACGCGACGAACGGCTGCCCGCCGCCGCTCGCGGTCTTGTCCATCCCGAAGTAGATCGTCTTGCCGTAGAAGTGCGGCATGCCGATGTCGAGCCAATTGGACGAGCCGAACGGGCCCGCGATGTCGTTGAACGCGAACGTCGACGAGTTCGAGAACAGCGCATCCGCGTTCGCGACCGGCATCGACACGGCGCCCGACGCGCCGTTCTGGCCGGTCAGCGTGGCCGAATAGGCAGTCGTGGCCGACGGGCAGTAGAACTCCGTATTCCTCGAGCAGACCGTCTGGGCCGAATCGTTGAAGAAATACGCGTTCGAGCCCGTATCGAAGAACGCGGTCACGTTGCGCCCCTGGAACGTCGCGCTGACGTCGCCGGTCGTGGTCGACGTCAGCACCGTCTTGCCGCTCAGGTTCGGCAGGCCGAACGTCAGCGTGCCGGTCGCGCTGCCCTGCCCACTGGACGAGATGTCGGGCATCTGCACGCTCACGCCGTCGTTGTTCGCGAACCGATGCACCGGGTTGGCCACCTGCTGCGCGAGCGGCACGAGCGCGACCGTGCAGCTCGCGTTGTCGCCGTTCGGGCACGCATAGTAGTTGTTGCTCGTCGACGTCGACGTCGCGCAGGTCGTGCCGCAGTCGTACGGCGCCGGCCCGATGCCGAGGATCCCGTTCGCGCCGAGCGCGCCGGTCGAGTTGGCCGACGCGCCGCCGTTCGTGCACGAGCTCGGCACGTTCGTCGTACCGAGGTCGCCGATGATCTGCACGGGCAGCGAGCCCGCCTGCTCGGTGCCGATCGACAGGTCGACGGTGCGCACCGACCCCCACGTGTAGCTCGACACGAACTTGCCGCATTCGGCGACCGGCGCGCCGCCGCTCGTCACCTGCGGCAGGCTGTCGTGCACGCCCGCCACCGCGCTGCCGACGAGCCGCAGCCCGTAGGACGCGGTATCGACGAGCACGTTGTTGACGATCTGGCAGTTCGACGTGCCGGGCACGCAGACCTTCACGCTGATGGTCGGGATGTTGATCACGTTCGCGGCGCCCGCGCCGACCGTGATGACGGCCGTGTTGCCGCTGTTGCCGTCGGACCCGCCCGAGCCGTTGCCGCCCGTGTTGCCGTTGTTGGCCGAACCGCCGCCGCCGCCATCGCCGCCGCCGCATGCGGTCACGAGCACGGCCGTTGCGGCCAGGAGGCCCAGCACGCCGAGCCAGCGCTTGAATGTACGAGGAATGCTCAAGATCGCTCTCCCGCTGTCACTGGATATCGGTGCCGGCCACGCCGGCAGGCAGCGCCGACGGCAGCCATGCCTGGCCGGAGAAGGCGCCCATGTGGCCGCCCGTCCGGATCACGAGGCCGCTCGTCTCGACGGCCACCGGCGCGCGCCAGCCGCGCGCCTGGTGCGCCGCCTGGACGCCGGCCGTGTACTGCGGGAAATAGCTGCCGAGCAGCGACGCGAGATCCGGCATCGTCGGCCCGTGCCACGCGAGGCCGAACACGCTGCCGGCGGCCGACGTGTATTCGTGGATGACGGTGCCCGATCCGAGCGTGATCTCGCGCACGGTATAGGCGGCCGTGCTCGGCTGCACGCCGTCCGCCGAGCGCATCGCGCGCTGCAGCGCGCGCACGGTGGCGGCCTGATCGTCCGCCGGCGGCGACATCGGCGCGCCGCCCAGTTCCGCGTGTGCGTGGACGGCCCACAGCACACCCATTGCAGCCGTCGCATGCGCGACGGTCCCGCCCAAGCGTTTCAGCTTCACGTTCCCCCCCATGGGACTGGCTTCGTTGCCGACGGCGCCGCCATCGGCCCGCGCCGCCTGCCAACTTATGAATCTTACGAATGACGCTACGTTGCTGCTGACGCGTAGTATGCCTGCGGAGTGTGGCGAAGTGTCAATTCGACGCAGGATCACGCCGCGCCGCGCAGGGGCGGCGCGCACGGGAAAACGAGGCGGGGACAGGGAATGCGCGCCTCGGGCGGCCCCGCGGAACGGGGCGCCCGGATGCGCCGCGGCAGGTCAGAAGCCGAGGCTCGCGAGCAGGTCGTCGACCTGCCCCTGGTCCTGAACGACGTCGGATTTGCCTTCCGGCGCGATCTGCGGGCCGTTCAGCAGCGATTCGGGGCTGCCGGTCGCGCTGATCTGCTCGGCCGCGAGCGCGGCCGCGGTGGCCGCGAACTGCTCGCGCCGCTCCGGCGCGATGTTCTCGACGAGCACGGTGAGGAGCTGCTGCTCGATCAGGTAGACCATGTCCATGATCTTCTTGATCACCTGCCCGGTCAGATCCTGGAAATCCTGCGCGAGCATGATCTCGAGCAGTTGCGCGCGGGTCGCCGACGTCGACCCCGGCAGCGTGCGCAGGAACGCGCGCGTATCGTCCATCAGCTCGCGCACTTCCGCGTGCTCGATCGGCGCCGCGTACCACTGCGCCCAGCGCGCGTCGAGCGCCTCGGCCTCGTTCTCGATGCGCTCCTGCATCGGCTTCGCGATCTCGATCGCATTCAGCACGCGCACCGCGGCCTGCTCGGTCATCGTCGCGACGTAGCGCAGCCGGTCGCGCGCATCGGGCACGGCTTCCGCCGCACGCTCGACATGCTTGTCGAGCCCGAGCTCGCGCATCGAATCGCGCAGCGTGCGCGTGACGTGGCCGATGCGCGCGAGAATGCGGTCGCTCGGGAAGTCGGCGCCTTCTGGGTGGCTGTCGGCGCTGAACCCCGCGCCGGCGAGCGCCGCATGGATCGGCTCGTTCACGTCAGCTCCCGGCCTTCGCCATCTTGTCGATGATCTTGTTCAGCTTCTCGTCGAGCGTCGCGGCCGTGAACGGTTTCACGACGTAGCCGCTCGCGCCGGCCTGCGCGGCCGCGATGATGTTCTCCTTCTTCGACTCGGCCGTGACCATCAGCACCGGCAGGTGCGTGAGCGTCGCGTCCGCGCGGATTTCCTTCAGCATCGCGAGGCCGTCGAGGTTCGGCATGTTCCAGTCCGAGATCACGAATTCGAAGCCGCCGCCGCGCAGCCGGGCGAGGCCGGCCGCGCCGTCCTCGGCTTCGTCGACGTTCGTGTAGCCCAGTTCCTTGAGCAGGTTGCGGACGATCCGGCGCATCGTCGGGAAATCGTCCACCACCAGGATTTTCATGCTCTTGTCCATCGTCGTTCCTTTCCAGATTCGTTTCGGTCGGGACGCGTATCGTGGCACGCGCCCCGTGACATTCCCTTCACACGCGCTGCACGCGGTCGCCCATCGTCGCCAGGCGCGCCATCACGCGGCGGCTCATGTCGGCGAGCGGCGCGATCTCGTCCGCGCCGCCGAGCGCGATCGCCTCGCGCGGCATCCCGAACACGATGCAGCTCGCTTCGTCCTGCGCGAACGTGTGAGCGCCCGCGCGTTTCATTTCCAGCAGCCCGGCCGCGCCGTCGCGGCCCATCCCGGTGAGGATCACGCCGATCGCGTTCTTGCCCGCGTGCGTCGCCGCCGAGCGGAACAGCACGTCGACCGACGGACGGTGCCGGTTCACCGGCGGCTCGTCCGACAACTGCGCAATATAGTTCGCGCCGCTTCTCGCGAGCAACAGGTGCGCGTGGCCCGGCGCGATGTACGCATGGCCCGGCAGCACGCGTTCGCCGTGCTCGGCTTCCTTCACCGCGATCCGGCACAGGCCGTTCAGCCGCTGCGCGAACGACTTCGTGAAGCCCGGCGGCATGTGCTGCGCGATCAGCACGGCCGGCGCATCGGGCGGCAGCGGCGTCAGCACTTCGCGGATCGCCTCGGTGCCGCCCGTCGACGCGCCGATGATGATCAGCTTCTCGGTACTGACGAGCGGGTTGTTGATCATCGGCGCGGCCGCGGCGCTGTCCGCCGCGCGCGCGGCGGCCTGCGGCTGCGGCGCCTGGCGCACGCGCGCGCGCGACGCCGCGCGGATCTTGTCGGCGAGCTTTTCCGCGTAGTCGAGCATCCCGTCGCGAATCCCGACGCGCGGCTTCGTGACGAAATCCACCGCGCCGAGTTCGAGCGCGCGCAGCGTGATTTCCGAGCCGCGCTCGGTCAACGACGACACCATCACGACCGGCATCGGCCGCAGGCGCATCAGCTTCTCGAGGAAGTCGAGCCCGTCCATGCGCGGCATTTCGACGTCGAGCGTGAGCACGTCGGGGTTGTGCTGCTTGATGAGATCGCGCGCGACGAGCGGATCGGGCGCGGTCGCGCACACCTCCATGTCGGGCTGGCTGTTGATGATCTCGGTCATCAGGCTGCGGATCAGCGCCGAATCGTCGACGCACAACACTTTGATCTTCTGCACTGCGGTCATGCCTCCTGCTTTCTTGATAGGGTCGCCGCGTACGGGGCGGCCGGGCTCCCGGCATGCGGGTTCGCCGTCCGCGCGCCGCCGGCGGCACCGGCGGCACCGGCCGCGCCGCCGCTGCCGGCCGGCGCGGCGCCGCGCGCACCGAACAGCTCGATGCGCGGGCGCGCCGGCTGCGGCGCCGCAGGCCGCTTCGCGGCGAACAGCTCGACGTGCGCGCGCGTGCGCGCCGCGCGGGCGCGATCGGCCTCGCGCGCGAGCGCGGCTTCGCGCTCGGTCACGCCCGGCACCTGCAGCCGCAGCTTCTTCACCATCGCGCGCCCGCTGTGCGGCATGAACGCGACCTTGCGCGGATGCACGCCCTGCAGGTCTTCCGCGGTGATGCGGATGCGCTCGAGCGCCAGATAGCGGCGCACGAAATCCGCGTTGCGATCGCCGATGTTGATCGTCGTCATCCCGGCCAGCACGGCCGCGCCGCCGAACACCTTCGCCTCGATGCGCTCGCGGCGCCCGCCGGCCTTGATCAGCTCGTTGATCAGCACTTCCATCGCATACGCGCCGTAGCGCATCGATTCCGACGCGGCCGCGCCCGGATCGGCGCCGTCGTCCGGCAGCATGAAGTGGTTCATCCCGCCGATGCCCGCGTACGGATCGTGCAGGCACGCGGCGACGCACGAGCCGAGCACGGTCATCAGCACCATGTCCTCGGACGTCGTGTAGAACTCGTTCGGCAACAGCTTCACGCCGGGGCGCTCAAAGTGGTTGTCGAAGTAGCGATTGGTCGCGATCGGCAGTGCGCTCATCCGCGCTCTCCATGGGCGGGCACGCCGCCCGCGGCCCGCGCGCGCACGGGCGACGGCATCGCGGCCGCCGGCGTGCCGCGCGGCCGTGCACCCTGCGCGGCGTCGCGCGTCAGTTCGTACACCGTCTGCCCGCGCAGCCGGAACGCCGGCGTCACATACGTGAAGTTCTCCGAATGGCCGGCGAACAGCAGGCCGCCCGGCTTCACGAGCGGCTCGAAGCGCGACAGCACCTGCCCCTGCGTCGGCTTGTCGAAATAGATCATCACGTTGCGGCAGAAGATCGCGTCGAACGGCTTCGGGATCCCGTAGTCCGCATCGGTCAGGTTCAGCTGCTCGAAGCGGATCATCGCGCGCAGCTCGGGGCGCACCTTCACGCGGCCGGCCTGCGCGCCCGTGCCCTTCAGGAAGAAGCGCTTCAGCCGCTCCGGCGACAGGTGCTTGACCTGGTCGTACGTGTAGATGCCGGCTTCGGCCTTCGCGAGCACCTGCGTGTCGAGATCGGTCGCGAGGATCGACGCGCTGCGCGCGGCCGTGTCGCCGAGCGCCTCGATCAGCGTGATCGCGATCGAGTACGGCTCCTCGCCGGTCGACGCCGCCGAACACCAGACCGATACCGGCGCCGGCCGCGATTTCACGAACTCCGACAGGATCGGGAAATGGTGCGACTCGCGGAAAAACGCCGTCAGGTTGGTCGTCAGCGCGTTGGTGAACGCTTCCCACTCGAGCGGATCGTCTTCCTGCTCGAGCAGGTCGAGGTAGTCGCGGAACGTGTCGAGGCCGCGCGCCCGCAGCCGTCGCGCGAGACGGCTGTAGGCCATGTCGCGCTTGTGCTCGGACAGCGAGATGCCCGCGCGTTGGTGAATCAGCGCACGGATGCGGGCGAAATCCGCGCCGGTGAACGCGAAGTCGCGCCCCGGCTCGCCCGCGCGAGGCGAGGCATCCGGTGCATCGGGTCGAAACGGCGCGCGCGCGTGCGACATGGTTTAGAAGGTCTCCCAGTCGTCATCGGACGCACCGGCGGCCGCCAGCGCCGGCTTCTCGCCGTTCAGCGCCGGGCGCACGAGCGCGGGCTTCGCGCCCGGCTTGTCCGCCGGTGCGGCCGTCTTCGCGAGACGCGGGCCGTAGCCGCCCGCGGCGGCACCGCCACGGGGAGCCGGTGCATCCTTCGGCGTACGCGCGGCGGCATCGGCCGCACGCTTCGGTTCGGGAGCGGCGCCCGCGGCAGCCGCGCGCGACGCCGGCGCGGCGCGCCGTGCCGCCGGTTGGGCCGCGGCCTGCGGCGCCGGCAGCGCGGCAACCGGCGCAGGGTGACGCGATTCCGACGGCAGCGCCGCCGGTTCGTGCGCGACCGGCCGCGCGGCGCCGCGCGCCGGCGCGAGCGCGATGCCGCCCGTGACGCGCCAGCCCGACACGATCGCCTTCATCTGGCGCGTCTGCTCCTCGAGCGACGCGGCCGCGGCGGCCGCCTGCTCGACGAGCGCCGCGTTCTGCTGCGTGACCGCATCCATCTGGCCGACCGCGCGGTTGACCTGCTCGATGCCGGTCGACTGCTCGTCGGACGCGGCGCTGATCTCGCCCATGATGTCGGTCACGCGGCGCACGGCCTGCACGATCTCGTCCATCGTCGAGCCGGCGCGCGCGACGAGCGCCGAGCCGCTGTCGACCTTCTCGGTCGAATCGCCGATCAACTGCTTGATTTCCTTCGCGGCGCTCGCGCTGCGCTGCGCGAGCGAGCGCACCTCGCCCGCGACCACCGCGAAGCCGCGGCCCTGCTCGCCCGCGCGCGCCGCTTCGACCGCCGCGTTCAGCGCGAGGATGTTGGTCTGGAACGCGATGCCTTCGATCGTGCCGATGATGTCGACGACCTTGCCCGAGCTCGCCGCGATGTCCTGCATCGTCGCCACGACCTGGCCGACCACGTCGCCGCCCTGCGTCGCGATGTCCGATGCGTTCACCGCGAGCTGGCTCGCCTGCCGCGCGTTTTCCGCGTTCTGCCGCACGGTGCCCGTCAGTTGCTCCATGCTCGACGCGGTTTCCTGCAGCGATGCGGCCTGCTCCTCGGTGCGCTGCGACAGGTCGGTGTTGCCGGTCGCGATCTCGCGCGCGCCGACGTCGATCGACTCGGTGCCGCGATGCACGGCCTGCACCATCGTCGTGACGGCGTCCTGCATCCGCTTGATGCCGCCGAACAGGCGGCCGATCTCGTTGGTGCTGAACACGCCCACCGGCTGCGTGAGATCGCCGCCGGCGATGCGCTCGAAGTGCGCGATCGCGTCTTCCAGCGGCTTGATGATCAGCCCGCGCAGCGCGAAGCGGATCGCGATCACGACGACGAACGCGATCGCGATGCCGGCCGCGATCAGCGCGATCATCATCGAGATCCGCGACTGCGTCTCGGCCTGACGTTCTTCCGCGCGCTTTTGCAGCGCCGCAATCACGGCCGCCGCCGTCTGGTCGAACGCGACGAACATCGGGCTGATCTTCGTGTCGGCGATCGCGTGGTACGCCGCCATGTCGCCCGCGCGCGCCGCGGCGAATTCGGGCTCGACGCCTTCCTTCACGATCGTCGTGTACCGTGCGGTGAGCTCGTCGACGAGCGCCTGCTCGATACCGGGCTTCGGCGTCGACTGGAACGCCTGCCAGTTCTGGTTCGACTTCGCATACAGCTCCTGCGCGCGGTCGAGCACCTTCGTCGCCTCGGCCGCATTGCCGGCTTCGGTCAGCGTACGGAAGCGATCGAGCGCCACGCGCGAGCGCAGCAGGTGCGCCGCCGTGTCGTCGAGCGTGTGGATCGCCGGCAAGTCGACGTGCGCGATCTCGTCGAGCGAGCGGCTCGCGTGATCGAGCGCGTAGAGGCCGAGCCCGCCGACCGCGGCGGTCAGGCACACGAGGATGAGTCCGACCGCCGTGAGCGTCGTGCGGATCGACCAGTTATGCAACATTGCAGATTCTCCCGAAATTGCTGCGCGCGCGGCGCGCTTACCCGCCGAGCGTCTCGATCAGCGCCATTTCACGGCTCGACATCAGCTTCTCGATGTCCATCAGGATCAGCATCCGGCCGTCGACCGTGCCGAGGCCCGTCAGGTACTCGGTCGTCAGCGTCGCGCCGAATTCCGGCGCCGGCATGATCTGGTCGGTCTGCAGCGTCAGCACGTCCGACACGCCGTCGACCACCATCCCGACCACGCGGTTCGACACGTTCAGGATGATCACGACGGTCTGGTGGTCGTACTCGACGCGGCCGAGATGGAACTTGATCCGCATGTCGACGATCGGCACGATGATCCCGCGCAGGTTGATCACGCCCTTGATGAACTCGGGCGCGTTCGCGATGCGCGTGACGCTGTCGTAGCCGCGGATTTCCTGCACTTTCAGGATGTCGATCCCGTATTCCTCGTCGCCGAGCGTGAACACGAGGAATTCCTGGCCCGTTGCGTCGCCGTGTTCCGCAGCGCGGCGGCTGGTTGCCGCGTTCGCCGCGGCCGGATTGATCATTTGGACTTCAGCAGACACGTTTGCCCCCAAATCGGTTGATGGCGAGAGTCAGAACATCGCGAGCTCGGCGCCGGCACGGGCGCCGTGCATCGCACGGGTTTCTCGGTTCAGCGCCGCGACGTCGACGATCAGTGCGACGCTGCCGTCGCCGAGGATGGTCGCCGCCGAGATGCCGTGCACCTTGCGGTAGTTGGTTTCGAGGTTCTTCACGACCACCTGCTGCTGGCCGACCAGCTCGTCGATCAGCATCGCGAAGCGGCGCCCCTCGGTTTCCATGATCGTGACGATCCCCTGCGTCGGGTCGGTGCGCGCTTCCTGGACCGAGAACACCTCGTGCAGCGCGACCAGCGGCAGGTATTCGCCGCGCACGCGCACCACGCGCTCGCCGTTGCCGACCGTGTAAATGTCGTCGTTCGACGGCTGCAGCGACTCCATCACGAAGTTCAGCGGCAGGATGAAGATCTCGCTGCCGACCTTGACCGACATCCCGTCGAGGATCGCGAGCGTGAGCGGCAGCACGATCCGCGTGGTCGTGCCGCGGCCCGCCAGCGACGTGATCTCGACGTGGCCGCCCATCGACTGGATGTTGCGCTTCACCACGTCCATCCCGACGCCGCGGCCCGACACGTCGGTCACCGTCTCGGCGGTCGAGAAGCCCGGCGCGAAGATCAGCTGCCACACTTCGTCGTCGCTGATGTTCTCGGAGATCTGCATGCCCTGCTTCGTGGCCTTCGCGAGGATCCGCTCGCGGTTCAGGCCCGCGCCGTCGTCGCTCACCTCGATCACGATGTTGCCGCCGTGATGCGCGGCCGACAGCACGAGCTGGCCGACCGCGTCCTTGCCGGCGGCGACGCGCCGGTCGACGGTTTCGATCCCGTGGTCGAGGCTGTTGCGCACCAGGTGCGTGAGCGGATCGATGATCCGTTCGATCAGGCTCTTGTCGAGCTCGGTCGCCTGGCCGAACGTGACCAGTTCGACCTGCTTGCCGAGCTTGCCGGCGAGGTCGCGCACGAGCCGGGGGAAGCGGCTGAACACGTAGTCCATCGGCATCATGCGGATCGACATCACCGCTTCCTGCAGGTCGCGCGCGTTGCGCTCGAGCTGCGCCATCCCGTTGAACAGGCGGTCGTGCAGCGCCGGATCGAACGCGGTCGCCGTCTCGGCCAGCATCGCCTGCGTGATCACCAGTTCGCCGACGAGGTTGATCAGCTGATCGACCTTCTCGACGCCGACGCGGATCGAGCTGCCTTCGGCGCCGGCCGCGGCCGCCGAGGCTGGGCGTGCGCGCTTGTCGTCGTGATGCGCGGCGACCGGCGCCGCGGGTTCGGCCGGTTGCGGTTGAGCGTGTTGTTGCGGCTGCGCCGCGACCGCGGGCGGCTCGGCCGGCGCCGGTGCCGGAGCAGCCGGTTGCGGTGCGGCAGCCGGCGGTGCGAATACCTCGACACGTGCGGGCTGCGGGGCGGCCGGCGCTTCAGCCGCGTCGGCAGCCACGGCGGGGGCACCCTGCGCGACGGCCGGTGCCGCCTGCGCGGCCGGCGCCGTGCCGCGCCCGACGCGAATCTGGCTTTCGTCGATCACGAAGCAGCACACCGCGACGATATCGTCGGACGGCACGTCCGATTCGACCCACAGCGACAGGTCGGCGCCCGCTTCCTCGCGTCCGACGATCCGGCCGAGGTTGCCGAGTTCTTCGGTGAGCAGCGCCTGATCCTTCGCGTCGACGCCGACCAGCGTGATCTTCAGGTGCGGGCCGCCGGCGTCGGCCGCCGGATGCGCGGCCGCGACGGCCTGCTCGACCACATGGTCGGGTGCGCGGTCGCCGCCGGCGGCGGGCTCGGCGGCCGGCGCCACGGCTGCGGCAACCGGAGCGGCCGGGGCAATCGGCGCCGGCTCGGCTGCGGCAGCAGGCGCGCCCGTACCGCTTTCGGCCTTCAGCCGTTCGAGCTTCGCGCAGATCGTCGCGGCGGCCGCCGCGTCGGGTTCGGCGCTCGCGCGGTAGTCGACGAGCTGGTCGGACAGCACGTCCTTGGTCTCGAGGAACGCGTCGACCATGTCCTTGGTCAGCGTCAGCTCATGGTTGCGTGCGCGGTCGAGCAGCGATTCGAGGATGTGCGTCGTATCGGTCAGCGCGGAAAAGCCGAACGTCGCCGCGCCGCCCTTGATCGAATGCGCGGCGCGGAAGATCGCCGCCAGATCCTCGGGATCGGGCGAATCGACGTCGAGATTCAGCAGCAACTGCTCCATCTGCGCGAGCAGCTCGTCCGCTTCGTCGAAAAAGGTCTGGTAGAACTGAGTGATGTCGAGAGTCATGCCCGGTCACCGGTTGAATTCGTCGCGTTCATGTCAGGAGGCAGCCGGCTCGGACAGCGTGGCGACCAGGTCGACCAGCACGCCCGGGTCGATCGGCTTTTCGATCCAGCCGGTCGCACCCGCGTCGCGTGCGGCGTCCTTGAACGCGTCGCTGCCCTCGGTCGTCAGGATGAGGATCGGCGTGTCCGCGTACGCGGTCAGCTTGCGCAGCGCGGCGATTACCTCGAGCCCGCTCTTGCGCGGCATGTTCTGGTCGGTCAGGACCAGGTCGTACGGCGCCGTCGCCGCCATGTCGAAGCCGGCTTCGCCGTCCGGCGCCACCGTCACGTCGTAGCCGGCCTGCGCCAGCGTGGCCTGCAGCAGCGCACGCATGGTCGCGGAGTCGTCGATGGCGAGAATGGTTCGGATCATGTCTGTCTCGGGAACGTCAGGGTTTCGGCGCCACGGCGACGGCGCTCGCCACGACCGGACGCACCGCCGGCGTCCGGCCGCCGAGCTGCTGCGCGAGCAGCTTCGAACCGGCCGCGTCGGCGGACAGCGTCGTCGTCGTCGCGTCGTCGCGCATCAGCGCTTCTTCGGATTTGCGATTCAGCACGATCACGCTGATCCGGCGGTTTTCCGGATCGAGCGGATCGGCCTTGTTCAGGTTCTGCGTCGACGCGAGGCCCAGCACGCGCAGCACTTTCGCCTCGTCCATGCCGCCGGAGATCAGCTCGCGGCGCGACGCGTTCGCGCGATCGGCCGACAGCTCCCAGTTGCTGTAGCCGCCCTCGCCGCCTGCGTACGGCACGGCGTCGGTGTGGCCCTGGACGATGATCCGGTTCGGCACATCGTTCAGCGTCTTGCCGATCTCGCGCAGGATGTCGCGCATGTACGGCTCGACGTGGTCGCTCGACATCGCGAACATCGGCCGCTTCTGCGTATCGACGATCTCGATGCGCAGCCCCATCAGCGTCGAATCGATGCGGATCTGCTGCTTGAACTGGCGCAGCGTCGGATTGGCCTCGATCGCGGCCATCAGCTTGATCTGCAGGTCGTGCAGGCGCGCCTGCTCGAGCCGCTCGAGCGCGCCCTGCGCCTGCGCTTGCGCATGCTCGTCGACCGGCTTCGCGACGCGCTCGGCGAGCGACGTCGTGCCGTCGGTGCGGCGCAGCGTGCCGGCGTCGACGCTCGACAGGTCGCGGCCGCCGCCGTTGATGATGCTCGAGTCCTGCGAGCTGCGGTCGCCGCTGCCGAGAATCGCGGCCTTCAGCGGCATGTTGAAGTATTCGGCGATCCCCTTCAGCTGCACCGGCGTGACCGAACTCAGCAGCCACATCAGCAGGAAGAACGCCATCATTGCGGTCATGAAGTCCGCGTACGCGAGCTTCCATGCGCCGCCGTGGTGGCCCTTCTTCGCCGGGGCCACCCGCTTGACGACGATCGCGCGATCCTTGCTCTTGCTCATCGGTTGCTCCGCGTCACTTCGCCTTCACGCGGCGCACATGTTCTTCGAGTTCGGAGAACGACGGGCGCTCGGTCGAGAACAGCACCTTGCGGCCGAACTCCACCGCGATCGCCGGCGCATAGCCGTTCAGCGTCGCGAGAATCGTCACCTTGATGCACTGGAACATCTTGGTCGACTCGGCGACGCGCTGCTCCGCGAGGCTCGCGAGCGGCCCGATCAACCCGTACGACAGCAGGATCCCGAGGAACGTGCCGACCAGCGCCTGCGCGATCATCGCGCCGAGCACCGCGGGCGGCTTGTCGGCCGACGCCATCGTGTGCACGACGCCCATCACCGCCGCGACGATGCCGAACGCCGGCATCGCGTCGCCGACGCGCATCAGCGCATGCGCCGGGCCTTCGCCTTCCGTGTGGTGCGTCTCGATCTCCTCGTCCATCAGGCTCTCGATCTCGAACGCGTTCATGTTGCCGCCCACCATCAGGCGCAGGTAGTCGGTCAGGAATTCGACGATGTGGTGATCGGCGAGGATCTTCGGGTATTGCGTGAAGATCGGGCTCTTTTGCGGATCGTCGATGTCGGCCTCGAGCGTCAGCGTGCCTTCCTTGCGTGCCTTCGCGAGCAGCACGTAAAGAAGCGCCATCAGCTCCATGTAGACGTCCTTCGTGTATTTCGAGCCCTTGAAGAGAGTCGGCAGCACGCGCAGCGTGGCCTTGATGGTCTTGCCGCCGTTGCCGAGGATGAACGCACCGACGCCCGCGCCCACGATCATCAGGATCTCGACCGGCTGGATCAAGGCGCCCAGATGCCCGCCTGCCAGCGCATAACCGCCGAAGACGGACAACAGCGTCACGAGTGTTCCCACGATAATCAGCACTGCCTGTCCCTCACGAAAGACCGGCGGGGAGACCGCCGTTAAACAGGTTTACGGCAGTCGGCAGGAAAACTTTCGCGGCCGCCCGGCGGCGGCCCGACGGTGTTTACCAGCAATGCGCGGACGATTCGCGCGGCCCGCGGGCGTCGCCCGTGCGGCGCTCGCGCCCCCTTCCGGCGCGGCGCTCAGGCCGCTGCGGCGGCCAGTTCGGCGCGCGCGGCGGCGGCCTTGCGGGTCTTGCCGGCTCGCGACGGCGGCTGGCAGAGACCGCACACGAAACCTTGATGCGGATCATGCGCATGCGCGACGAAATGGCCGCCGCAGCGCGTGCAGGGCGTCATCTGCAGCATCCCCGAATCGAAGAAGCGCACCAGCGTCCATGCCCGCGTGAGGCTCAGCGCGGCCTCGTCGCCGGACAGGTTCACGTGCTCCTGATAGAGCCGGTACGCCTTCACGATCGACTGGATCGGCTCGCAGCGACCGTGGTCCTGCATGAACCGGTAGATGTTGTAGAACAGCGACGAGTGGATGTTCGGCTGCCACGTCATGAACCAGTCGGTCGAGAACGGCAGCATCCCCTTCGGCGGCGACACGCCCTTCAGTTCCTTGTACAGCTTGATCAGACGGTCCCGCGACAGGCTCGTCTCCGCCTCCAGCAGCTGCAGCCGGGCGCCCAGTTCGATCAGTTCGATGGCGAGGGTGATTTCCTTCACCTCGATCACGACGCTTTTGCTTGCCATGGTGATAACCGTCCGCTTGACGTTACTCGAATGAATGGCCAATACGCTGCCGGCCGGCGGCACGCCGGGACAGACGCAAGGCAGGATGGATCAGCGGACGCCTTCGACCTGCTGCCCGGCCATCAGGATGGCCGAGTGGGCGTGCGCGACGATATCGCTGCGGCCCTTGTCGGCGAGCGACGACAGCAGCGCGTGATCATCGAAGCGGAAGCGGCACAGCATCTGGTTCGACGCGGCCAGCTTCACGGTCTGGGCGAGCGTGAGGTTGGCGAGCACGTCGGCGAGTTCCTGGGAAATGCCCATGCGGAACATGCCCATCGCCTTGTCCTCCCGCAGCAGTCGCTGCGCGAGGAGAAGGTACGACAGGTTGACCTCTTTGATCTCACTGAGCATTTCGCTGGTGGCGCTCATGATTCCCCCGTTAAAAAGCTTTGCTTTGGCCATACGTGTTATGACAACGTTTGCTCGATCAGTGCGCACTCGGCGCTCGGTCGGCTCGTTTATAGTCTTACAGGGCGAATTTTGGCCAAACGGGATTTATGTCGGTATCAGCGAAGTGGCGTATGCCGTGCAGGATTTGTCTGTAAACCGTGTAGGAATTTTTCCGACAAGGCGAATTGAAAGGGACAGTCGGAAAAACGGGTTGCAACGCGAATTCGGCTGCGAGGGGCCGATGGCCGCCGCGCGCGTGGCGCAAGGCTTGCCGGCAGGGATGCCGACAATCGGATCGGTAAAAATTATAGTGGTTTTTCACGATAGCGCAACAATAGTTATGGCTGTCGCGATTTACGATTCCCTGCCCTTTTTCTCGGGGTTTTCGCGTATTTCATCGTGTAACAAGCCTTAAGTGTTTGAAAAAACACTCGAACCCCGCAGGGCGATATCGATAATGGAATCCAATGGGCGGCGGCGCGAGCCGTGCCGGCCCGCCCCGCAGCTTGCCGACCGGCGCCCCGCGCACCCCGCCCAGGGCCCGGCCACGTACCGCGAACCGCGTGCGTCGGCAAGTTCCGCAACCTTGTACGGGATCCGCATCGGCGCCGTCGCCGTCGGATCGACACTGGAGATCACCCATGCGAATTGCCCAGATCGCGCCGCTTTACGAAGCCGTTCCGCCGAAACTCTACGGCGGCACCGAGCGGGTCGTGTCCTACCTCACCGAGGCGCTCGTCGAACTCGGCCACGACGTGACGCTGTTCGCCAGCGGTGACTCGGTCACGTCGGCGCGTCTCGAGGCGGCGTGGCCGCGTGCGCTGCGGCTCGACCCGTCGGTCCGCGATTCGATGGCGCCCCATATGCGGCTCCTCGAGCAGGTCGCCCGGGTCGCGCACGAATTCGACGTGCTGCACTTCCACCTCGACTACCTGCCGTTCCCGCTGATGTCGCGCCTCGACACGCCGTACGTGACGACGCTGCACGGCCGCCTCGACCTGCCGGAACTGCAGCCGGTGTTCGACGCGTTTCCGGATTCGCCGGTCGTGTCGATCTCGAACAACCAGCGCAAGCCGCTGCCGCAGGCCGCGTGGGCCGGCACCGTGTACCACGGGCTGCCCGAGACGCTGCTCACGCCGCAGCCGGACGTGAAGCCCGAATATCTCGCGTTCCTCGGTCGGATCTGTCCCGAAAAGCGTGTCGACACCGCGATCCGGATCGCCGCGCAAAGCGGGCTGCCGCTGAAGATTGCCGCGAAGGTCGACAAGGCCGACGCGGACTACTTCAAGGAAGTGATCGAGCCGCTGCTCGGCGAGGCGCATGTCGAATTCATCGGTGAGATCAACGAAGCGCAAAAGCCGGCGTTCCTGTCCGGCGCGAAGGCGCTGCTGTTCCCGATCGACTGGCCGGAGCCGTTCGGCCTGGTGATGATCGAGGCGATGGCCTGCGGCACGCCGGTCGTCGCGTTCAACCGCGGCTCGGTGCCGGAAGTGATCGAGGACGGCGTGACCGGCTTCATCGTCGAAGACGTGCAGGGCGCGGTCGGTGCGCTGCACCGGATCGACAGCCTGTCGCGCCCCGCGATCCGCGCGCGTTTCGACACGCGTTTCAGCTCGAAGGCAATGGCGCAGCGTTACGTCGAAACTTACGAATCGCTTTGCGCGGCAACCAAGCAACCGGCATTGCGCCGCGTCGCGGGCGCCTGACACGGAAATCCGCACGGAAAATATTCCGGAAAATCCGCGCCGAAATCGGCGCGCAAAACAAAAGAGCCGCATCGTCGATGCGGCTTTTTCTATTCGGCTTTCGGTCACTCGATCAGGAAACGATCGCGGTTTTTACCGACGATCCAATTCGGCGGCTTGCCACGCCCGCTCCAGGTTGCACCCGACTTCGGATCGCGGTATTTCGGCGGCAGCGGCGCCTTCTTCGGCGGACGCCCGCGCCGTGCCCGCTCCGCGAAGCCCAGATCCTGGGCCGTCAGGCCATACTCGGCAATCAATCGCTGGACATCGGCGATCACCGCTGCCACTTCCTGGCGGCGCACGTCGTCCGCCTGGGCTTGCAGATCGGCGATCTGCGCCTTGAGTTTTGCGTATTGAGACATTTTTCGACTCCCCTTTTCGTTGATGCGGCCCCGGCGAATCCGGCCGGGACACCAACATCCGTTACGTCATCCGCACTGCCGCCCTGCCCTTCGAATAAATGCTGCCATCTTTAACCGGATCGCCTATATCGAGAATGCGGACTTATTCTAATAAAAGGCATTCGTCAGCCATTCAAATTTAACAATCGTTTACCCTCCTGGGCCCGATTCATTTCCTATAATCCAGACCAATTCCAGACGACGGAATAAATCCGTTGCGTCGTCCGGGGTCTTCAACCCACTTGAACGAGGTCCTTACATGAATCTTTCTCAGCGTCTCGCTGCAGAGGTATTCGGCACGTTCTGGCTGGTGCTCGGCGGGTGCGGAAGCGCCGTGCTGGCCGCCGCCTTTCCGGGCCTCGGCATCGGCTTTGCCGGCGTCGCACTCGCCTTCGGCCTGACCGTACTGACGATGGCATTCGCAATCGGCCACATTTCGGGTTGCCACCTGAATCCGGCGGTGAGCGTCGGCCTGACGGTCGCCGGCCGCTTCCCGGCACGCGATCTCGCGCCGTACATCGTCGCGCAGGTCGTGGGCGCCACGCTCGGCGCGTTCGTGCTGTACCTGATCGCAACCGGCAAGCCGGGTTTCGACCTGGTCGGCAGCGGCTTTGCGACGAACGGCTTCGGCGATCGCTCGCCCGGCCATTACTCGCTCGGTGCGGCATTCATCTGCGAGGTCGTGATGACGGGCTTCTTCCTGTTCGTCATCCTTGGGGCGACCGACAAGCGCGCGCCGGCCGGCTTCGCGCCGATCGCGATCGGCCTGTGCCTGACGCTGATTCACCTGATCTCGATCCCGGTCACCAACACGTCGGTGAACCCGGCCCGCTCGACCGGCCCCGCGCTGTTCGTGGGCGGCGACGCGATTGGCCAGCTCTGGCTGTTCTGGGCGGCGCCGCTGATCGGCGCGGTACTCGCAGGGATCATCTACCCGCTGGTCGCGGGGCGTGACAACGCCGTCGACGTGCTGCCCGCATCAGCTCGCACCATCGAATAAAACACTACGGGGTCACGCGAGCAGAGCAGCGAGCCTCACGCTGTCGAAGAACATCGAGGCAGGCAATTTCGACGGGCGCCCCTGGCGCCCGTTTTTCATTTCCGCGCGGAAAACGCGCCCGAGGTGGGCGTTCAGGACGCGACGACGTCGTCTTCGAGCGAGAACAGCGTGCGCAGGTGGCGGGCGACGCCCGCGTCGAAGTTGTTGCCGATCCGCGGGATGTGCGGCAGCCGCGCCATCAGGTCGGGGTTCGCGTTATTCATCATGAATGCATGACCGGCGGTTTCGAGCAGGTCGATGTCGTTCATGTTGTCGCCGAATGCGATGCAGTGGCCAGTGTCGACGCCGAGCCGCGCGAGCACCGTGCGCAACGCGCGCCCTTTCGACACGTTCGCGGTCATCACTTCGAGGCAATCGGGCAGCGAGTACGTGACGTACAGCGTATCGCCGAACTGCACGCGCATCTGCTCGGCAACGACCGCCAGATCGGCCGGTTCGCCGATATACAGCACCTTCGCGATGGCCGCGCCGTCGTGCGCGGCCATGTCGATCACGTCGTACCGGAAGCCCGAATCCCGGTGGAATTCGAGCAGGTGCGGCGCTTCGCGGTCGATCAGCCAGCCGTCGTTGGTGAACAGGTTGACGATCACGCGGCCGTGCGCGCCGACGACTTCCGGCTGCACCAGGCTGCGAACGACCGCTGCGTCGATGTCCTGCGCGTGGATCGTCGTGTCGTCCGGCGCATGCACGCGCGCGCCGTTCGACGTGATCAGGTACGGCCGTATGCCGAGGACATCGCGAATGCCGGCGACGTCCGCGTAATGGCGCCCCGTGGCGATCACGAACTGCACGCCGTCGCGGTCGAGCCGGCGAACGGTGTCGATCGTGTACGGGTCGAGCTGGTGGTCGCTGTTCAGCAGCGTACCGTCGAGATCGGTGGCGATGACTTTGTACATGGGGCTGGAAAGTGGCGCTCACGGCACGGAGGAAGCGTCATTTTAACGTCGCGCCCGATCGCGCGCCGGGCGGTTGCCGCCCATGCGCCGCCCGAGATGCTGCTGCGGCGCGGCAATCTATCGCGTGCCCGCCTCACCTTAGTCGCCCTGCGCCGCCCGCAATGCCTGCAGCGCGAGCCGCAGCGCACCATGCGCCGAATCGTCGAGCGGCGCGCGCAGCCGTGCGGCGTGCCGCGCCGGCACGGCCGGCGCGAGCGCGTCCGCCAGGCCGCCGCACAGCGCGACCGGCAGCGCCTGCTGCGGATCGAGCGCGTCGATCATCTTGCCGATCTCGGCGCCGGCTTGCGCGATCAGCGCGCTCGCGACCGGGTGCGCGCGGTGTGCGAACACGATCGGCGCGAGACGCGCGTAGGCCGTCTGGTTCGCGTCGCACGACCACTGGACGAGCGCGTCGCGATTCTGCGCGCCCGTTTCCGCAAGGAGCGCCGTGGCGAACGCGTCGCGCGGCACGCGGCCGTCCAACGCCTGTTGCGCATAGGCGAGCGCGCGCACGCCGAGCCACGCGCCGCTCGCCTCATCCCCGGACGGAAAGCCGAAGCCGCCCGCGATCCGGCACGCGCCCGCCGCATCGAGCGCCGCCGCGATGCTGCCGGTGCCGAGCGCGACGATGAGCCCCGGCGCGCCGCCGTGCGCGCCGACGACGGTCGTGTACGCATCGCTCTCGATCGCGAGCGCGCCGAGCGGCGCCTGCGCGCGGAACGCGGCGAGCCACGCCGCGTTGTTGACGCCGGCGAGCCCGCAGCCGAGCGCGCACTGCGACCATTCGAACGCGAAGCCGGCCTGCGTGAACGCGTCCGCGCAGGCCGCGCCGATCGACGCCCATGCGCGCTCGATACCGAGACCGAGCCCCGACGGACCGCCGCGCCCCTGCGCCAGCTCTCGCCCGTGCCGGTCGGCCAGCACCGCGCGCGTGCCCGTGCCGCCGCCGTCGATGCCGATCGCAAAAAGTAATGCCGTCATGCCTTCATCCCGCTGATTCGAACAGGCGCCAAGCTTAACCGGATCGGCGCCGCGCGCCCATCTGCCGTTCGGCCGGCTATCCCGCCCAAAGAGCTTCCGCTATGCTGGCGCGATCGAATCGACACTGAAAACGAGGCAGACGATGTCGCAGCGGTGCAACTGGGTGAAGACGGAAGCGGACGCTCACTATCACGATACCGAGTGGGGCGTGCCGTCGCACGACGATCGCCACCTGTTCGAAATGCTGATCCTGGAAGGCGCGCAGGCCGGGCTGTCGTGGTCGACGATCCTGAACAAGCGCGCGGGCTATCGCGAAGCGTTCGCCGATTTCGACGTCGACGCCGTCGCGCGCTTCACGCCCAAGCGCATCGAGAAACTGCTGGAGAACCCGGGCATCGTGCGCAACCGCGCGAAGGTCGAATCGGCGGTGACCAACGCGCGCGCGGTGCAGCGCATCCGCGAAGAGCACGGGTCGCTCGCCGCGTTCCTGTGGTCGTTCGTCGGCGATACGCCGGTCCAGAATGCGTGGCAGTCGTACCGCGACGCGCCCGCGTCGACCGAGCAGTCCGACGCGCTCAGCAAGGCGCTGAAGGCGTACGGCTGCAAGTTCGTCGGCTCGACGATCTGCTATGCGCTGATGCAGGCGACCGGCATGGTCAACGATCACGAAGCCGGTTGCCCGTGCCACGCGCAATGCGCGGCGCTGGGCGGCAAGCAGCTGGCACGCCGGCGCAAGGCAGGCTGACAACGCTGGTGCCAAGCCAACTCGGCGCGGGTGCGGGCGCCGCATGGCCGCCGCCCTCGCGTGGCCAGCCGCCTCGTTCGCGCATGCGGACGATTCGCCCGCCCACCGCTCACCGCCCACCGCCGGGCCTCGGCAGTCGGCGGGAACACCCCCGGAATTTTCCCGGCCTGCAAAAGCAAAACGGCGGAGTGGCCTCTTTCGAGGCACACTCCGCCGTTTCGCGGCGAACCGGCAGACGCTCTTAGTGGAGCTTCTTCGGCAGCATCTGGCTGCGCAGACGCTTGTGCAGGCGCTTGACGGCTGCTGCCTTCTTGCGCTTGCGGACTGCGGTCGGCTTTTCGTAAGACTGGCGCTCACGCAGTTCAGCGATCAGGCCATTTTTTTCGATAGCGCGACGAAAGCGGCGAATCGCCACTTCGAACGGCTCGTTTTCTTTCAGAAGAATCGTCGTCATGTCGTTCCTAAATTGCTTAAACGGTCAAAAACGTAGCGGCCAAGCGCCACGCACCGGCCATCCGAGCGTCCCCACAAACAGGCGAAACGAGCGGAAATACGGCCTCGGAGGCCGGAAAAGAGAGGCGGAAAGCACCGCGAGTACGCTTCACAACCGCGTGCAGCGCCGCGTTTGACTGTCAGCAGACATGCCGAAACCGGCAAAGGCGTGACAGAAAATCTCAATTCAGCCCGCCATCATAGCAGGGAATCACAGATAAAACCACCCTTTTGTCGGTCGCGGGCAAACGTTCCGCCCAACCGCGCGATTCTCGCGCCACGGCCGCCACGCCGCCCGCCATGCCCCGTGCGCCTTCCCGGCGAAACCGGTCCTTCGGTCCCGAATTTCCTCAAACATCCCTCTAAAGTTTTCGCCGGGTGCCGCCGTCAACCAGGAAAGGCGGGCAGCGCCAGACGCAAAAAGCGCCACGCCGAAATCAGAACCTGTCTGTATCTCAGGCATTTTCCAAAACGAGGAAGCAAATGCTGAACATCAACACCAACATCCTTTCGCTGACGACGCAGACGAATCTGTCGGGCTCGCAAAGCGCACTGTCGCAAGCAATCAACCGCCTGTCGTCGGGCAAGCGCATCAACACCGCTGCTGACGATGCAGCAGGCCTGGCGATCTCGACGTCGCAAACGGCGGCAATCAATGCGCTGACGCAAGGTGTTGCAAACGCGAACAACGGCATCTCGATGATCCAGACCGCCAACGGCGCGCTGCAATCGACGGTCGACAACCTGCAGCGTATCCGTACGCTGGCGCAACAAGCGGGCGACGGCTCGCTGGATTCGAGCGCTCGCGCGAACCTGCAAGCTGAAGTGACGACGCGTCTCAGCGAAATCGACCGTGTCGCATCGCAAACGACGTTCAACAGCCAGACCATCCTGGGCGGCGCCGGCAGCGTCACGTTCCAGATCGGCGCAGCAGCGAACCAGGTCGTTACCGTCGACTTCGGCACGGCGAACTGGAACAGCACGGGCATGAGCGTGAACAGCCTGAGCGTCGCCACCCAGTCGGGCGCGCAATCGGCGATCACGGCGATCGACGCGGCACTGAAGCAAGTCAACACGTTCCAGGCAACGCTGGGCGCAGCACAGAACACGTTCCAGGCTGCGATCTCGACGACGCAAACCCAGGCAACCAACATGACCGCCGCTCGCTCGCAGATCACCGACGCGGACTTCGCGACGGAAACGGCGAACCTGAGCAAGGCTCAAGTGCTGCAACAAGCTGGTATCTCGGTTCTGGCGCAAGCGAACTCGCTGCCGCAGCAAGTCCTGAAGCTCCTCGGCTAATCGAGCAGCACCCGCGGCGGGCCACGTGCCCGCCCGCCTCCGGGCACGGCGGCGTCGCCATGCGACGCATCGCGACGCCGCCGAAACCGCCCAGACCGGAATTCTCCAGGGAGGCACGCCTCCCTCTTTGCATTGAACCGCGGCGCCCCGCCGCATCGCGCACGTTGATTGCGCGGACGACCGGAGCAACGGCATGGCCACCACCCCCGTCAGCAGCACGGACATCAGCACCATCCTGGCGAATGCAGGTCAATCGATCATCAGCGGCGCGACCAATTCGACGCTCGACGTCAATACGCTCGTCACGACGCTGGTGAACGCGAAGACGGCCGGGCAATTGCAGGCCCTGCAGACCCGACAGACGAACGACAATACGCAGCTGTCCGCGATCGGCCAGCTGAAGGGCGCGCTGTCCGCGCTGCAGACCGCGCTCACCGGCCTCTCGGACGGCACCGCGCTCGGCAGCCTCGCCGCGACGGCGAGCGGCACGGGCATCGCGACGACGATCAAGAGCGGCAGCGGCGCGGTGGCCGGTTCGTATTCGGTCAATGTCACGCAGCTCGCGACCGCCAACAAGCTGTCGTCGGCCGGCGTGACGTCGGCGGACACGATCTCGGCCGGTTCGCTGAGCATCACCTTCGGCAGCAACCCCGCGTTCAACGTCAACGTGGCGGCCGGCGCATCGCTGTCCGACATCGCGTCGTCGATCAACTCCGCGTCCGGCAATGCCGGCGTCACCGCGTCGGTCATCACCGGTTCGGACGGCCAGCATCTCGTGATGCAGTCGAACGTCACCGGTGCAGCCAACACGATCTCGATCACGGGCACCGGCGTCAACTCGAAACTGACGTCGGGGTACACGACGGTCACGTCGGCCGCCGACGCGAAGCTGACGATCGACGGCACGCCGGTGTCGAGCGCGTCGAACAACGTGTCGGGCGCGCTGACGGGTGTCACGCTGGCGCTGTCGCAGGCCGCGGTCGGCACGACGCAAACCATCACGCTGTCGCAGGACACGGCCGCGGCGACGACCGCGATCAACAATTTCGCGACCGCGTATACCAACTTCGTGAATACCGCGAAATCGCTGTCGAGCTACGACTCGACCGCGAAGACCGCCGGCCCGCTGCTCGGCGACGCGATGCTGAACACGATCAGGAGCACACTCGCGACGACGCTCAGCAGCGGCGTCACGACGGGCGGCACGACCTATGCGCTCGGCAGCATCGGCATCAACGTGGACTCGACCGGCGCGATGTCGGTCGACACCGCCGCGCTGACCACCGCGCTCAAGTCGAACAGTTCCGCGGTGACGGCGATCTTCAACCAGACGAACGGCATCGCCCAGGCGCTCAATGCGAACATCAACTCGTACACGCAGACGTCCGGCCTGATCGACCAGCGCACCAACGCGATCAACGCCGATCTGAAGAGTGTGCAGGGTCAGGCGACGCAGCTGCAGAGCTACTCGGACCAGTTGACCAAGCAATACAATGCGCAATTCACCGCGCTGAACACGCTGATGGCGACGATGGCGAACAACACCCGCTACCTGACCCAGCTGTTCGGCGGCCAGAACAGCGCCGGCGCGATGGCCAACAACAAGTAAGCGTTGGCCGCCCCCTTCGGAGCAGAACCATGACGAACGACACCCTGTCCCGCGCCTTCGACCTGACCCGTGCCATGCAGTCGGCGGCCGATGCGCGCGACTGGGTGCGCGTCGCGGCCCTCGCCGACGAACGCTCGCCGCTGCTGATGAACCTGTCCGGCGAGCAGACCCCGGACGTGCTGGACCAGGTGCGGCAGATCATGGCGATCGACGCGTCGATCACGGAGCATGCGCAGACGGACCGTGACCGCCTGGCTGCGGAATTTGCGCAGTCCCGGGAGCGGATCAAGGCCGCGAGCCAGTACCAGAAAGCCGGCATGCTGTGACCGGCCGGGCGTCTCGCCCGCCGCGCATTTCGAATTAAAAGACGCCGCCAGTCGAGCGGTCCGTTGTCGCCGTACCGTCGAGCCGCTTCAATGCGGCTTTTTTTTCGCGTGCAAGCGGGAGCGCGAGCCGGATCGCGCCGGCTACGCCCGCGTCGCCCGCTCGCCGGCCGCGTCGATCATCTCGGGCGGGCGGCCCGACGATGCGCGAGCGCGGCTTCCAGCCGTGGCGCGATCCCGCTCGTCACGCGTCCCGGGGCGCCGTCTCGCCGGCCGCGTAGCGGGTCCACATGCCGTGCAGCGCGTCCTCGAGGTTGCGTGCGAAGCGCGACGCATCGCACAGCGGCGACGCCAGCGCGCGCTCGCGCAGCGTTGCACGCAGCGTCGCCAGCCCGTCGCGGTCGCGCGCGAACGCGACGGCCTTCGCGAGGTACGCGTCCTCGTCTTCCGCGATCCAGTCGCCCATGCCCGCCGCGTGCAGCAGGCTTTCGCAAATGTGCGTGACGAACCGGCCGCCCTTCATCCCGAGCACCGGCACGCCCATCCACAGCGCTTCGGCCGTGGTCGTGCCGCCCGGATACGGGAACGGGCTCAGCGCGATGTCGATGCGGTTATACGCGGCGAAGTACTCCGCACGCGGCGAACCGCCTTCGAGAATCAGCCGATCCGCGCCGATGCCGTGCCGCGCGAAGCGGTCGAGCGTCGCCTGGTTCACGTCGCCGGCGCCGAGCTCATGGGCCTTCAGCAGCAGGCGTGCGTCCGGCAGTGCGTGCAGGATGCGCGACCACAGCGCGACGACCTCGTCGCTGATCTTGATCAGCTTGCCGAAGCAGCCGAACGTGACGCCGCCATGAGCCGCCATCGGCAGCGGGCCGACCGCGACATCGTACGGCGGCGGCGTGAAGCATAGGTAGCTGTCCGGCAGCCGCCACGGCCGCTCGGTGAAGTGATGCGCCTCGTCGGCCGGTAGCGTATACGCATCGCCGATGAAATAGTCGATCGCGCGGCAACCGGTCGTCGCGAAGAAACCGAGCCAGCTCGCCTGCACCGGCGCGGGCTTGTGCCCGAAGATCGGCAGGCCGCTCCAGTTGGTATGGCCTGCCATATCGATCAGGATGTCGATGCCGTCGTCGCGAATCAGTTGCGCGGCCTCCTCGCGGCCCAGGCTGACCACCTTCTTCCAGCTCGCGAAGTTCGGCCTGAGCCGCGCGGTCACGTCGTCCTCGCCGACGAAGGTCACATAGGCATGCGGCTCGATGCGCGACCGGTCTATCCGCGCGAGCACGCTTTCCAGGAAGATGCCGACCGGGTGCTGGCGCAGGTCGCCCGACACGAAGCCGACGCGCAGCGGCCGCCCCTGCGCCTGCGCGACGCGCTGCGCGCGGTCGTGCTCGAACGGATGCGCGTCGCGCTCGAGATGCTCGCCGTAGCGGCGCGCTTCGGCGACCCACTCCTGCGGCTCGAACGCGGGTGAGCTCGACATGTTGAACAGCATCCGCGAGTACGCGCGATGCAGGTCGTGCCGGATCGCCGAGCGGAACGCATCCAGCGCGCCGGCGAGATCCCCTTTCGCCCACAGGATGTCACCGAGCGTCATCTGGACCTTCAGCGGATCGATGCCGAGCGCCCTCGCGATCTCGGTGTGCTTCATCGCCTCGTCGAGCTTCTCGAGCCGAAACAGCGCGGCGGCGAGATTGTGATGCGCGTCGGCGTCGTCCGGGTTCAGGTCGATCGCATGCCGATGGCTCAACTCCGCGGCGGCCAGCAAGTTGAGGTTGTGATACGCGAAGCCGAGGAAGTTGTATGCGTCGGCCAGTTCGGGATCGACCTCGATCGCACGCCGGCACACCTGCACCGCCTGCCCGTATTCGCCCTGCTGGTTGCGCAAATCGCCGAGCCACGCCCATGCCTGTGCATGCGCGGGGTCGATCGCGACCGCCTGCTCGAGCAGTTCGAGCGCCTTGTCGAAATCGCCGATGCGCTGCAGCAACCTTGCCAGCACGCAGTGCGCGTCTGCGTCGCCCGGATCGAGCCCTTCGCGCGCATGGTCGATCGCGCCGTGCAGATCGCCGGCCGCGCGCAGCGTCGCGCTCAGCCCCCGGTGCGCGACACGGAAGCCCGGTTGCAGCGCGATGGCGCGGCGATAGGCATCCGCGGCATCGTCGAATTTATCCTGCGCATGCAGCGCGTTGCCGAGATTGCAGTACGCATCCGCGTACTGCGGCTGGTGCGCGACGGCCTTGGCGTAGCTCGCGGCCGCCGCTTCGTGCTCGCCCAGGTCCTGCAGCGCATTGCCGAGGTTGTTGTACGCCTGCGCATAGCCGGGGCGCAGCTCAATCGCGCGCGCGCAGCTCTGCATCGCGGCCGCCGGCTCGCGTGCGTCGCGCAACGCGTTGCCGAGGTTGTTGTGCGCCTCCGGATAGTCCGGCCGCAGCGCCACCGCGCGCCGATAGTGCGCGATCGCGTCGTCGAGCCGGCCGCTTTCGCGCAGCATGTTGCCCAAGTTGTTGAAGTACGACGCATCCGGCCGCTCGACGAGCGATTGCTCCATCAGCGCGAGCCCCGCGTCGTACTGCTTCAGCTGGCATGCGAGCAGCCCGAGGAAATGCAATGCATCCGGCTGGCCCGGCTGCGCGGTGAGGATCGCGTCGTACAGTGTCTTCGCTTCCGCGAGACGCCCCGCCTGATGATGCGCGAGCGCGGACTGCAGCGTGTCGTGGATATCGTTCATGCTTCCTGCTCCGAGTTCGTATAGCGTTGCCACATGGCGAGGAACGCCGCTTCGAGATGCGCCGCGAACCGGCGCGCGTCGCACAACGGCGACGCGAGCAGCTGCGCACGCAGGCTCGCGCGCAGCGCCGCGAGGCGCTCGCGATCGTGCACCGCCGCGATCGCCTTCGCGACATAGCTGTCCTCGCCGTCAGCGACCCATTCGCCCATGCCCGCCGCGTGCAGCACGCTTTCGCAGATGTGCGTGACAAAGCGTCCGCCCTTCATGCCGAGCACCGGCACACCCATCCACAGCGCTTCGGCCGTGGTCGTGCCGCCCGGATACGGGAACGGGCTCAGCGCGACGTCGATGCGGTTATATGCGCGGAAGTATTCCGCGCGCGGCGAACCGCCCTCGAGGATCAGCCGGTCCGCGTCGATGCCATGCCGCGCGAAGCGCGCGGCGGTCGCGTCGCGCACGCCCTCGCGACCGAGTTCGTGCGCCTTGAGCAGCAGCCGCGCGTTCGGCAGCGCGTGCAGGATGCGCGACCACGCGCGCACGACGTCGTCGCCGATCTTCACGAGCTGGCCGAAGCAACCTAACGTCGGATGGCCGCTCGCCGCCATCGGCAGCGGGCCGACCTCGACGTCGCAGGCCGGCGGCGTGAAGCACAGGAAGCTGTCCGGCAGCCGCCACGGCTTCTCGACGAAGTGATGCGCTTCGGCGTCCGGCAGCGTGTAGCGGTCGCCGATGAAGTAGTCGATCGCGTCGCAGCCGGTCGATGCGAAGAAACCGAGCCAGCTCGCCTGCACCGGCGCGGGTTTCCAGCCGAACACCGGGAGCCCGCTCGACTGCGTATGGCCCGCGAGGTCGACGAGAACGTCGATTTCGTCGTCGTGGATCATCCGCGCGGCCACGTCCGGACCCAGCGCGGCGATCGAGCGCCAGCCGTTCGCGTGCGGCTTCAGTTTCGCGGTGATCGCGTCCTCCTCGTCCGTGGTCACGTACACGCGCAGGTCGATGCGCGTGCGCTCGAGGTGCGCGAGCACGCTTTCCAGGAAGATCCCGACCGGGTGCAGGCGCAGGTCGCCGGACACGAAGCCGACGCGCAGCGGCCGCCCTTGCGCGCGCGCGCGCCGCTCGCGCGGATCGTGCGCATGGCGCGTCGAACGCGCGGCCAGGTGCCGGCCGTAGCGCCGCGCGTCGGCCAGATAGTCGGCGGGGTTCACGCAAGCGGACGCCGCCGCGCTGAACAGCAGCCGGTTCAGCACGGTCGCCGCCACGTCGTCGGCATCGTCGCGCACCAGCGCAAGCGCGTCGCGATACGCGTGAACCGCGGCATCGACGTTGCCCTGCGCGCGCAGGATGTCGCCGAGATTGACGTGCATCAACACGGCCGGCGGGCCGGCCTGCAACGCCTGCCGGCAATACACGAGCGCCTCGTCGAGCCGCTGCAGCTTCAACAGCACGACGGACAGGTTGTGGCACGCGCCGGCGTCCGCCGGATTGAGCGTGACGGCCGTGCGATGGCACGCTTGCGCATCCTCGAGCCGGTTCAGTCCGTGATACGCGTTGCCCGCGTGGTTATGTGCGTCGCCGAGGTTCGGCGCGTGCCGGATCGCGTCCTGCGCATGCGCGAGCGCTTCCGCGCAGCGCAGTTGCTTGTGACGCACGGCGCTCAGGTTCGCATGGGCCATCGCCATCGACGCATCCAGCTCGATCGCGCGGCCGTAATGCGCGGCGGCGCCATCGAGGTCGCCCAGATCCTGCAGCGCATTGCCGAGGTTGTTGTACGCCTGCGCATAGCCGGGGCGCAGCTCAATCGCGCGCGCGCAGCTCTGCATCGCGGCCGCCGGCTCGCGTGCGTCGCGCAACGCGTTGCCGAGGTTGTTGTGCGCCTCCGGATAGTCCGGCCGCAGCGCCACCGCGCGCCGATAGTGCGCGATCGCGTCGTCGAGCCGGCCGCTTTCGCGCAGCATGTTGCCCAGGTTGTTGAAGTACGACGCGTCCGGCCGCTCGACGAGCGATTGCTCCATCAGCGCGAGCCCCGCGTCGTACTGCTTCAGCTGGCACGCAAGCAGCCCGAGGAAATGCAGCGCATCCGGCTGGCCCGGCTGCGCGGTGAGAATCGCGCCGTACAGCGTCTTCGCTTCCGCGAGACGCCCCGCCTGATGATGCGCGAGCGCCGCCTGCAATGCCTGTCCTGTTCCGTCCATCTCGTCTGTCCTGCTCAATAGGGATGCGGTTCGCGTCGGAAGTCGATCGGCCTGCCGCCGTGCCGATCATCACGGCCGGCGCCGCAATCCCATCGCGCGCCATCCCGACGACGGTGTCGCGCACGCGCCGCCGGTCGGCATGACGATCGCGTCGGCCGGCGCGGTGTTCGGCGCGAGGGGCGCCATGTTCCGCTTGCCGCCAACGTGGAAATGCCCACGCACGTCAAGTCGCGAGCGGCCTCACACGGTTGCGGCCGGCGTGGCTTCGACGTGCTGCGCCCACATGCCGTGCAGTGCGTCCTCGAAGTGGCGCGCGAAGCGGGGCGCGTCGCACAGCGGCGACGCGAGCACCAGCGCGCGCAGCGTCGTGCGCCGCGCCGCCAGCTCGGCAGGCTGGCCGACCTGCGCGACGGCCTTCGCGACATACGCGGCGTCGTCGTCCGCGATCCACTCGGGCAGCCGCGCCGAATGCAGCAGGCTCTCGGCGATGTGCGACAGGAAGCGCTCGCCGCGCCGGCACAGCACGGGCACGCCCATCCACAGCGCTTCGGCGGTCGTCGTGCCGCCCGGATACGGGAACGGGCTCAGCATCAGGTCGACACGCCCGTACGCGGCCAGATATTCGGCGCGCGGCGAGCGGCCTTCGAGGATCAGGCGCTGCGCGTCGATGCCGTGCGCAGCGAAGCGCGCGGCAAGCGCCTGCTGCTCGCGCGGATCGTCGAGATGCTCGGCCTTCACGAACAGCTTCGCGCCCGTGACCGATTGCAGCACGCGCGACCAGACCGCGACGACGTGATCGGTGATCTTCGCGAGCTTGCCGAAATAGCCGAAGGTCGGATGGCCGTTCGCGAGCATCGGCAGCGCGCCGACGTCGACAGGCTCGGCCGGCGGCGTGAAGCACAGATAGCTGTCCGGCAGGTGCCACGGCCGCTCGGTGAAATGCGCGGCCTCGGCGGGCGGCAGCACGTGACGGTCGCCGATCACGTAGTCGATCGCGCCCACGCCGGTGCTCGCGAAATAACCGGGCCAGCTCGCCTGCAGCGGCGCCGGCTTCCACGCGAACAACGGCAGGCGGTTGTAGACCGTGTGGCCCGCCGCGTCGAGCAGCACGTCGATGCGGTCCGCGCGGACACGCGCAGCCGCCGCTTCGTCGCTCAGGCCGGCGATGCTGGTCCATGTCGAGAAGGCCGGCTTGATGCGGGCGGTCACGTCGTCCTCGACGTCGCGCGTCGGGTACGCATGCATCTCGATCCGGTTCGCGTCGAGATGCTTCAGCATGCTCTCGATGAAATAGCCGACCGGATGCGACTTCAGGTCGCCCGACACGATGCCGACCTTCAGCGGCCGCCCGCCCCGGGGAGCCAGGTCGACGAGCCAGTCCGTCCACGGCTTCGCGCAGCGCGTGACGAGTTCGTCGTAGCGCGCGGCCTCGGCGAGATAGGCGTCGTGGTCGAACGCTTCGCTGAAGTGGCTCGCGAACAGCAGGTTGCTGCGCGGCTCCGGCAGTTCGGGGCGCAGCGCGACCGCGTGCCGGTAAGCCTCGAGCGCGGCCGGAATCTCGTTCAGGTCGAACAGCGCATTCGCAACGTTGTTGTAGGCCTGGCCGTTGTCCGGCTTCAGCGCAATGGCCTGGCAGAACGCATCGACGGCCGCGCGGACGTCGCCGGCGAGCCGCAGCGCGTTGCCGAGGTTGTTGTACGCATCGACGTAGTCGGGTCGCAGCTCGATTGCGAGACGGAAGCACTCGGCGGCGGCGGCGTAACGGTTGTCCGCCTGCATCACGTTGCCGAGGTTGTAGTAGTACATCGCGTCCGGCCGGATCTCGATCGCCGCCATGATCAGGTCGGATGCCTCCTGATAGCGCCCGTACTGATGGCCGATCAGGCCGAGGAGGTGAAGCGCGTCCGCGTGCCGGGGATCGGTGTCGAGGATCTGCCGGTACAGCGTCTCGGCCTCTTCCAGCCGTTCGGCCTGATGGTGCGCCAGCGCCTGTTCGATCGTGGCGGCGGCGGGGGAGGTGAGCATCATGAGCTATGTCGTCCTGGTAGCCAATACGGGATTCGAATCGCGGCCGGCGCCGCTGCGTCGGCACACGTCTTCGCCCGCGGACGCACGCATCGACGGTCTCCGACGTGTCCGAATTCTCCACGCGCACGCCGCGTTCCAATTTGGCGAGCAGGTGCTGGAATTGGTCGCTATTCCCGCGACTGCAAGCCGCGCCCGCGGGCGCCCCGAATTCGCGCCGGACACGCGCGCATCCATCGAAATGCGGGGTGAAACCACCCGCTAATCCGACATTCGATCCTGGCGGCGCTCGCTAGACTTGATCGTAGAAAGATGTCCGACCTGCGACGCTCGGACGGTTGCGCATTCCGATGCCACCGCGCCGACACGCGCTCGTCCGGTCACACCCTTTGTGCCTGGAGCCCTGTGTATGCACGAATCAGCGATCATCACCAACGCAGATGGCGATCAGCTCGCGGCGCGCCGCGAACTGTTCGACCTGATGCAGACCTACCCCGCGACGCGCGAGGAACTGGAACGGTCGCTCGGCCTGTTCGTGCGCGGCTCGCTCCTCGCACGCATTCTCGCGACCTTCGAGATTTATCAAAAAATCGTGCCGCTGCCGGGCGCGATCCTCGATCTCGGCACGTGGCGCGGGCAGACCGCCGTGCTGTGCGAGAACTTCCGCGCGATTCTCGAGCCGCTGAACTTCCAGCGTCGGATCCACGCATTCGATACGTTCACGGGCTACACGGGCTTCGCCGAGCACGACACGCGCGACCGCAAGCTGTTCTCCGACGGCACGTACTCGCTGTCCGGCGAGTACGCCGACCTGCTGCGCAAGCTGCTGAACCTGCACGAGCGCAGCAACGCGATGGGACACGTGCATGACAAGCACCACGTGTGGGAAGGCGACTGCCGCGACACGCTGGCGGCGTTCGACGAAGCGCATCCCGGCGAGATGGTCGCGCTCGCGTGGTTCGACCTGAACGTGATCGAGCCGACCCGGCACGCGTTCGACGCGGTGATGGAGCGGCTGGTGCCCGGCGGCGTCGTCGCGTTCTGGCAGCTCACCCGCGGCGGCCAGCTGCCCGCGGAAGGCGTCCATTACCTGCGCGACCTGCTCGGCAACCGTCCGCACCAGATCCACAAGGCTGCAGCCTATCCGTCGCTCTGCTACCTGTCATTCCCCGAAGGTGGGGGCACACGCAAATGAAAATCGCAATCCTCGGCAACGGCATTCTCGGCCTGATGACGGCCCGCGCATGGCAGCAGGCCGACGCGGGCGTCGAGCTCGTGATCGTCGGCCACGCGCACCGGCCCGGCTCGGCCACGCGCGCCGCGGCGGCGATGCTCAATTCGTTCACCGAGCTGGAAGGCGATTCGCTCGGCACGCCGATCGACCGCTTCAAGTTCGAGCTGAGCCGCGGCGCGACGGCGGCCTGGCCCGCCGTATTCGCTGAAATCTGCACGCCGGAGCGCGCGGTCGCGCACGGCTTCGGCACCTTCGTGCTGAACAACGCGGCGACCGACGCGCTCGACGACGAGAACTTCGCGGCCATGCAGCGGTTCTGCCGCGAATTCGAGGAGCCCTGCGAGGCGGTCGATCCGTCAGGGATCCCGAACTATCATCCGGACCCGCGCTATCGCGCGCTGAAGGCGGTCTTCCTGAAGCGCGAAGGCTGGGTCAATCCGAAACAGTTTCTCGACGCGCTGACCGCGTCGGTCGCGCAAGCCGGCAACGTGCGCTTCATCGACGCCGAGGTCGAGCGGCTCGACACCGCGGCCGGACGCGTCACCGGGGCGCGCCTGTCCGATGGCAGCGTGCTCGGCGCGGACCGCTTCATCCTCTGCAACGGCGCCAACGTGACGCGCGTGCTGCAGGCGAGCCTGCCCGAGCTGCCGGTGCAGCGGATGTTCTACGGCATCGGCATGTCGATCGAACTGCAGAGCACGGAGAACGTGCACACGCACTGCGTGCGCACGACCAACCGCGGCCTCGCGTGCGGTGTGTATTCGGCGCCGTACGGGCCCGACCGGACCCTCGTCGGCGCCAGCAACTACATCAGCCCGGTGCCGCACGAGCACGGCCACGCCGGCAGCGCGTACACGCTGCTCAAGTCCGCGATGGACCAGATCAACACCCGCTTCTCGCGCGCGAACCTGGTCAATGTCAACGTCGGCTGGCGACCGACGACGTCCGACCTGTATCCGCTGTTCGGCGAAACCAGCGTGCGCGACCTGTGGATTCTCGGTGGCACCAAGCGCGACGGTTTCCACCTGTCGCCGGTGCTGTGCCGCGATCTCGTCGCGGCGATGCGCGGCGAGCCGATCGATCCGCGCTACGCGGAACTCGCGCCCGAACGCCCGCTGATCCGCAACATGACGCGCGAGGCCGCGATCGCGAAGACGGTACGCCATCAGCTCAATGCCGCGTACCAGCACGACTTCGTGCCGGCGCGCAACCGCATGGTCGAACAGCTTCGGAACGCGATGCGCGCGGACCTGGAGGCGCTGCACGACAAGCTGGGCGCAACGGACTGGGGCATTCCGCCCGAGCTCGTCGACATGTACCGGTACGGCCACATTCCGGCATGAGCGGTGCGACCATGAACCGCGACGCGAAGCGGGTAGCGATCGTCCAGTCCAACTACATTCCGTGGAAGGGCTACTTCGACCTGATCGCCGCCAGCGACGAGTTCATCCTCTACGATGACGCGCAGTACACGCGCCGCGACTGGCGCAACCGCAACCAGATCAAGACGCCGCAGGGCGTGCAATGGCTGAGCGTGCCGGTAAAGGTGAAGGGCAAGTATCACCAGTCGATCCGCGAAACCGAGATCGACGGCGCCGACTGGGCGCCGCTGCACTGGAAGGCCCTGCAGCAGAACTACGCGCGCGCGCCGCACTTCGCGCGCTATGCGGACGAGCTCGAAGCGCTCTACACCGGTCGCACCTACGGGATGCTGAGCGAGCTGAATTTCGCGATGCTGACGTGGGTCCTGCGGCAACTGGAGATCGGCACGCGCGTGTCGTCGACGTCGGACTATGCGCTGCACGGCGACCGCACCGAGAAGCTGCTGAACCTGTGCGTGCAGGCGAGCGCGTCCGAGTACCTGTCCGGCCCGGCCGCGCGCAGCTACCTCGACGAGAGCCTGTTCGCCGATGCCGGCGTCGCGGTGCGCTGGTTCGACTATCCGAGCTATCCCGAGTATCCGCAGCAGTGGGGCGACTTCGTCCACGGCGTGACGGTGCTCGACGTGCTGTTCAACTGCGGTCCCGACGCGCGTCGGTACGCGCTGACCTCGAAAGACTGAGGCGATGTCCATGAGCGAATCCCGGCATGCGAGCCTGCTGGAAGAAGTGGCCGCGTACTACAGCGCGCGGCTGGCGGAGCACGGCGCGACCGCGCGCGGCGTCGACTGGAACGGCGAAACGAGCCAGTTCCTGCGCTTCGAACAACTGACGAAGATCCTGCCCGAGTCCGGCGGCCACTCGATGAACGACATCGGCTGCGGCTACGGCGCGCTGGTCGATTTCCTGAAGGCGCGTGCGCTGCCGGACGGCTTCGCGTATGCGGGCTACGACATCTCGTCCGATATGGTCGACGCCGCGCGGCAGCGCTATCGCGAAGACGCGAACGTCGCATTTCATGTCGGCGCGGTGCCGCAGGCCGCGTCGGACTACGGGATCGCATCCGGCATCTTCAACGTCAGGCGCGGTCACGGCGACGACGCATGGCTCGACTACATCCACGCGACGCTCGACACGCTGCACGCGACGAGCCGACTGGGCTTCGCGTTCAACTGCCTGACGTCGTATTCCGATCCGCCGTTCATGCGCCCGGACCTCCTGTACTACGCGGACCCGTGCGCGCTGTTCGATCGCTGCAAGCGCCGCTATTCGCGTCACGTCGCGCTGCTGCACGACTACGGCCTGTACGAGTTCACGATTCTCGTCCGCAAGGACATCTGAGCGGCGCCGCGCGCAAGCCGCGCGGCCGAACGTCCCCCTTACTGCGGAGCCTGACCATGTTCGGCCCACCCAATCTCGACGTCATTCCGTTCGGCCGCCCGTTCGTGGTCGGCAAGGAGCTCTACTACATCGCGAAAGCGGTCGAGCAGGGCGGCCTCGCCGGCGACCAGGCGTTCACGAAGCTCTGCCACCGCTGGCTGGAAGCGCGCATCGGCTGCCAGCGCGCGCTGCTCACGCACTCGTGCACGGCCGCGCTCGAGATGGCCGCGATCCTCGCCGACGTGCAGCCCGGCGACGAAGTGATCATGCCGTCCTACACGTTCGTGTCGACCGCCAACGCGTTCGTGCTGCGCGGCGCGACGCCGGTGTTCGTCGACATCCGCCGCGACACGCTGAACCTTGACGAGACGCAGATCGCCGCCGCGATCACCCAGCGCACGCGCGCGATCGTGCCGGTGCACTACGCGGGCGTCGCATGCGACATGGACGCGATCGGGCAGCTCGCGGCGGACCACGACCTGTGGGTGATCGAGGACGCCGCTCAGGCGCTGCAGTCGTCGTGGAACGGCAAGCCGCTCGGCAGTCTCGGCCACCTCGCGTGCCTCAGCTTCCACGAGACCAAGAACGTGATCTCGGGCGAAGGCGGCGCGCTGCTGGTCAACGACCCGCGCCTCGTCGAGCGCGCGGAGATCATCCGCGAGAAGGGCACCAACCGCAGTCAGTTCTTCCGCGGGCAGGTGGACAAGTACACATGGGTCGACGTCGGTTCGTCGTTCCTGCCGGGCGAGTTGATCGCGGCGTTCCTGTACGCGCAGTTCGAGCACGCGGACGTGATCACCGCGCAGCGGCGCGCGACCGTGCAGCGCTACCAGGACGCACTGCAGCCGCTGCGCGCGGACGGGCTGATCGAGCTGCCCGCGATTTCGCTCGCCGAGCGCGGCAACGGCCACATGTTCTATTTCCTCGCACGCGACCTCGCCGAACGCACCGAGCTGCTGCAGCAGATCCGCGCGGTGGGCGTGAACGCGGTGTTCCACTACGTGCCGCTGCACAGTTCGCCGGCCGGCCAGCGCTATGGGCGCTGCGGGTCCGGCATGGCGGTGACGGACCTCGTCGCCGACCGGCTCGTCCGGCTGCCGCTTTACCACGACATGACCGAAGCCGAACAGGATCGCATCCTCGACGTGGTCTTCGATTTCTACCGCACCCGATAACGATGACGACTCCCAAACCTGGCCTGGCGCACGGCGGTTCGCGCATCTTTACGCGACTCGGCCACCCGTACTACATCCTCGCGCCGAATTTCCGGCAAACCTCCGGCGGGATCCGCGCGATGCACTACCTGTGCCACGTGCTGAATCTGCTCGGCCACGAAGCGTACGTCTGCACGCCGATCGTGCATCCTGACCTGCGCACGCCGCCGCTGACCAACGACATCGTGCAGGCGCACGCCCGCGCGAATCGCAGCCCGATCGTCGTCTACCCTGATGTCGTCACCGGCAATCCGTTCAACGCGCGCTGCGTCGTGCGCTACCTGCTGGCCGAGCCCGGTCGCATCAACGGCGAACCGATCGCCCTGCAGCCGAACGACCTCATCTTCACGTTCGGGCCGTCGCTGGTGCCCGAAGAATGGAAGGCGGACCTGCTGCGCATACCGCTGGTCGACACGCGCATCTTCAACAGCGACGGTGTCGACAACGCCCGCCGCAACGGCACGGCCGTCTTCATCAATCGCCACCTGCGGCGCGGCGGCACGCTGCATCCGGTCACCGCCGAGTCGATCGAAATCTCGACCCGCGTGCCGGAACGTTCGGCGCACGAACTCGCGGCGCTGTTCCGACAGGTCGAGTGCGTGTACATGTACGAATGGTCCACCGCCGTGTTCGAAGCGCTGCTGTGCGGATGCCCGGTCGTGTGCATCATGAATGACGCGTCGCTGTCGGAGCCGACCCGGTGGGTGATGGACGGCAAGGGCATCGCGTGGGGGCTCGACGAACACGAGATCGCGCACGCGAAGGCCACCGTTCACGAAGCGCGCGGCGTCTACCTGAAGGAAGAGGACGCGTTCTGGCAGCAGTTGCAGAACTTCGTCGAGCGGACCCAGGCACACGCGGACAAGCTGGATGCGCAGGCCGTCGCGACGGGCGCCGCCGCCCAGGGGCAGCCGGCGTCCGCGCCGTGCTCGTGCATCGCGGTCGTCACCGCCGGACCGGCCGACCACGCGCGCACCAGCCTGCGCTTCGCGCAGCCGTTCGCGCGGCTGGACCGCGAATGGGCACTGACTTTCCCTGTCACGCCAGCCGGCATCGATCCCGAGGCGCTGCAGCGCGCCGACCTGATCGTGCTGCAGGGCGACACGCCGGGCCTGCTGTCCCCCGCCACGCTGGAACACCTGTTCTCGCTCGGCAAGCCGGTCGTCCTCGAGATCGACGCGCCGCTCGACACGCTGCTCGCCGACATCCCCGGCGCGGCCGACAACGCGCGCCGCAAGGCGGGCATCCGCAGCGCCGTGCAGCGCGCGCATGCGCTCGTCGTGTCGTCGGAAGCGCTGGCGCGGCAGTACCGTCATGTCAACGCATCGGTCCACGTGCTGCCGACCGGCGTCGATCTCAAGCGTCTGCACCGCGCGGCGCCCGGCGTGCGCGACCGCGTGAACCTCGCCGTTTCCGGCGCCGGTCTCGACGGCGTGCGTCTCGAGCAGGTCCGCCAGGCGCTGGCCGAGCTCCGCCGCCGGTTTCCGGGGAAGCTCCGGGTGTCGTTCGTCGGCGCGGCGCTGCCGGCCGGCTGGGACCGCGAACCGGACGTCACGCTGATCGCCGAGCCTGCCCCTTACGACAGCTACGCCGACGCGCTGAAGCGCGCGGACCTCGACATCGCGCTGGTCGCGACGCCGGTCACGTTGCGCGACGATGCGCCGCCGCGCGCATGGCTCGAATGCTCGGCGGCCGGCGCGGCCACGGTGCTCGTCGCCACGCCGACGGAAGGTTGCCCGGTTGTTCACGGCCGCACGGGCTGGCTCGTCGCCGACACCGCCGACGCGTGGGTCGACGCGATCGCGCACCTGATCGAGCATCCGCAAACCCGCGCGCAACTCGCCGCGGCCGCGCAGGATGCGATCCGTGCGCAGCACGACATCGGCCGCAACGCCGCGCGCCACGGCGTGCTGTACACGCGGCTGCTCGCGGAGAACCGGACGCTGGCGCCTGTCGCCGCGACTGCGGACGCCGCACCGCGCCGCAAGCGCCTGATCGTGTATTCGATCGATCCGGACGCGTGCGCGTCATCGCGAATTCGCCTCACGCTGCCGTTCGGTCTGCTGAACGACGAATGGGAACTCGTCCCGGGCATCCGGGACGGCCAGATCGACAGCAGCGTGCTGGCCACGGCCGACGCCATCCTGCTGCACCGGCTGACGCCCGGCATCCTGACGGGCAACGACCTGTATACGATCTTCAAGCATGAAAAGCCGGTGATCTACGAGACCGACGACCTGCTGACCGACCTGCCGGCCGCGCACCCGCTCGCCGCGCAAGGCGGGATGGCCCGCGCGGGGATCGAGCTCGTGCTGCGCAACGCGGACGCCGTGATCGTATCCACGCCGTTCATCGCCAGCCGCTACCGGCTGTCGCACCCGCGCGTTCACGTGCTGCCCGACAGCGTGGACTTCGACCGGTTCTACCGCCCCGTGACGGCGCGCGGCGACGACTGCGTGACGATCGGCATCGCCGGCGCGTCGCTGCGCGCCGACAACTTCGCGCTCGTCGACGCGGCGCTGCAGGCGGTCTGCGCGCGCCATCCCGGCAAGGTCAAGGTGAGTTTCGTCGGCGCGGACGTCCCGCCAGGCTGGGCCGGCCACCCGGACGCCGGGTGCGAGCCCGAGCTTCACGACTACGACGCGCACGCACGACGCCTGCCGGAACGGTGCTGGGACATCGCGCTGCTGCCGCTCGCCGACCACGACTACAACGCCGGCACGAGCACGATCCAGTGGCAGGAATACGCGGCGGCCGGCATCGCCTCGATCGTCAGCGACCGGCCAGCCTATCGCCTCGCGCTGCACGACGGCTGCGACGGCCTGCTGGTCCCGGACGAGCCGCAGGCGTGGGTCGACGCGCTCGACCGGCTGATCGCGAACCCGGCGCTGCGCCGCGGGCTCGCGCGCACGGCGCAGGCGAAGGTCCGCAAGCATCACGCGCTACAGCAGGCGCTGCCGCGCTATCGCCATGTGTATCAGCAGTGCATCGACAAAGGCGCTGCCGGCAACGCGCCCGGCCGGCCGGATGCGCCGATCCCCGGCGCGCTGATCCTGGACGCCGAGGGCGACCTCGACAAGGTCCGGCTGAGCCTGCAGGAAATCGCAAGGCGGCCGGAACAGGATCTGCTGGCGGTCGTGCTGACCACGTCGCAGGCGACGCTGCCCGAATGGACCGACAAGGTGCGCTACCTGCACGCGCCCGTGCACGAGTACACGGCCACCGTCGAGCAGCTCTGCGCCCTGCCGGCGTTCGACTGGACGCTGATCGTCGAGGCGGGCGACGGGCGTGCTGCGCAGGCACGAACGCCCGCCGATGCCGCAATCGCGTAGTTCGGCGCGCGCCGTGCCGCTTGCCTGACGCAGGCGGCCCGGCGCGCTATCCCGGCAGCGCGCCCTATGCTCAGTTGCTCGAACAGCCGCCGCAACTGCTTGAGCTGCATGAGCTCGATGAACTGCACGAACTCGAACTGCCGCCGGCGTCGGAGCCGGAGTCGGACGGACCGCTCGACCCGCCGGTGTTCACGGCGACGGGCGGCGGCGCCATCAGCACGCTCGAATGCGCGGCCCACACGGTGCCGGCGAGCGCGCCGGCGCCGAACAGCGCGGCCGTCCACAAGAGGCCGTCCGGCATCGCGCGGTCGCCCCGGCGTTCGTCGCGGTGCGCGGCGAGCGCCGCCTCGCCGCCGCGCGTCATGCCGCCGCGCCCGAAGCCGGGCAGGCGGCCGACCATGAAGTGGTACGCGACCATGAACGCCGTCATGAAAATCATCAGCAGCAGCACGGGCCGGCCGCGGGTCAGGCCGACCGCGAGCTTCGCCGTGCCCGCGCCGAACACGAGCAGCAGGATCGCGCGCGCGGCCATCCGCGTCGCCCGCATCTCGCCCGGCGCCCAGAGCCAGCCTTTGCGCTGCAACGCTGCGGCGCAGTCGGCTTCGCGCCACGCGAGACGCTGACCGAACGCGTGGCAGCTCGTCTCGCCACCAGGTTGCCTCTTCAGCCATTCCCAGTCGGCGCCATAAGCGCCTGCATGTCGCGGATCGTCGATCCGCACCCGCGCGCCGTGGACCTTGCTCATCCGCAGTTCGATCGCACCGGCATGCGCGAGCGACAGCATCGCGACCTGCGCCATCCGCGCGCCGCCGCCCGCGAGATACGCCGCTTCCTCCGCGCTCAGGTCGGGCGACGATTCGGGGGCACGCGTTCCCCACGCACGGTGGCGGTATTCGATCCACTGCAGGCCGGCGATCAGCAGCAGCGCGGCGATGCAGAGCGGCACGTAGAACAACCCGAGAAAGTCCGGCCCAGAGAAGTCCAGCACATTGAAATCGCTCGCGCTCGCGCAGGTCGCCGCGACGCTGATCGCCGCCGTTGGCCACGCGAACCTCGCGAAGCGCCGCCAGCGTCGCGTGCGCGCGGCGGGCGCGCTCGAAGGGCCGTCGCGCAGTTCTGCGCGCTGCTGCACCGGGGCGTCGGCGGGCACGGCCGGCTCGGCCGCGGGGCGCGGCCATATCGCTTCGGGCGGTTCGCAGCCCAACAGCCGGCGGTAGCTGTCGAGCGTCTGCCGATAGTGCCACGCGTACTGCGCGGCCTCGTCGGGCGCGCCCGCGCCCGGCACGTGATGCAGCGGCGCGCGCAGCACGTCGGCACAGAACACGTCCCAGTATTCGCGCGTGTATTGCAGGTGCAGGTGCCACGCGGCATCGACCGCGACCGACGGCGTGACCGGATGGCCGGCTACCTGCGCGAGAAACGCGAAGCGCTTGTATTCGTCGATCACGGCCAGCGCGTGCGCATGCGACCAGCCTTCGGCTTCGGCAACGCGGCGGCTGTATGGCAGCGGCGCGTGCAGATCGTCGGGAGAATAGGTGTTCAGACGCGCGAGCAGCGCCTGCTGCGCATCGGTCAGCGCGCAGCCAGCGACTTCGGTCGAGGTGGACGGAATGGCAGCCATCGGAGTCGGCGCGATGCGCGGACGGCCGCCGCGATCGACGCTTTGAGTTGTCGTTGCGGGCGATTCTCGCACAATGGAAAGGTGGGGGAATACCGGGGGAAATGACGGCGCGATACCGTGCGGTGATGTTACGCCTGGACGACTTCAGGAAAACGGATCGGGAAAATCGACGCCTGGAATCAGGCTATTTGGCGCGCCCGGCTGGGATCGAACCAGCAACCCCTGCCTTCGGAGGGCAGTACTCTATCCATTGAGCTACGGGCGCGTGAGACAGTGAAGCGACCCCATATACAGGCCGCCCACGATTGGCAAGACGGCAAGGATACCCGGTTTCCCATGACGCGTCCACCTTGCCCGCCGAATCGCCGCCGGGCGAGCCTGCGTGCGGGTAAACACGCGCCATCGCACCGCTCGCCGTGATGTAAACGTTCCGTCTATAATCGTCCGTGCTTCATTGGACTGCCATTTTGCCGTTGCACCGCGCTCACAATTCCTATTCATGGAGACGAGGCAAGCATGAGCGAAGCACCCCACGAATCTCCCGTCAAAACCCCCGGGCAGCTGATTGCCGTCATCATCGCGTCGTTCGCGATTCCGATTGTCCTGATCGTCCTGTTCGCCAATTACGCGAACCATGCGTTCCGTTCCGGCGCCGGCACGGACGCGCTATCCGACGAGCAGGTCGCCGCGCGTATCGCCCCGCTCGCGAAGGTCGACGTGAAGGACGCCAACGCGCCCCACACGTACAAGACCGGCGAGGAAGTCTACAAGGCCGTCTGCGTGACCTGCCACGGCACCGGCGCCGCCGGCGCGCCGAAGTTCGGCAACAAGGACGACTGGGCGCCGCGCATCTCGCAAGGCTTCGACACGCTGCTGAAGACGGCCCTCGCGGGCAAGGGCGCGATGCCGGCGCGCGGCGGCACGAGCCCCGACGACGTCAGCGACTATGAAATCGCCCGCGCGATCGTCTACATGGCGAACAACGACGGCGCGAATTTCCCCGAACCGGCCGCGCCGGCCGCCAACGCGGCGCAGCCCGTCAGCGGCGCACCCGCGTCGGGGGCCGACGCGTCGAACGCGCAGGCCGCCGCCGCCATGGCTGCGATCGCCGCGATCCCGAAGGCCGGCGAAAAGCCCGCGGCCGCCCCGGCCGGCGCCGATGCGGCAACGGCCGGCAAGGCGCTGTACACGTCGACCTGCCAGGCCTGCCACGCGGCCGGCGTGCTCGGCGCGCCGAAGTTCGGCAGCAAGGAAGACTGGGCGCCGCGCCTGAAGGATTCGATGGATACGGTCTACAACTACGCGCTGCACGGCAAGGGCGCGATGCCGCCGAAGGGCGGGTCGAGCGCGTCGGATGCCGACGTGAAGGCGGCCGTCGACTACATGGTCAACGCGGCGAAGTAACGCGCCCACCCGGCCATCCGTAAAAAACCCCCGCGACGCACGCGCATCGCGGGGGTTTCGTTTTCGTGTTGCCGGTTCGTCGCGCCGTCGTGCTCGCGGCGGCGCCGCCGCGTCACTTTTGCAGCAACGCCTTCAGGCTCGCGAGCCGGTCCTTCGGCGACATCGGCGCCTCTTCCGGCGTCGGCGGCGGCGCGTCGTCGAGCCCCATCTCCGGAATGAACCGCGACGGTTCGCACACGACCGTCTCCCGCGCCCGCTTGCGCTTCTTGCACCAGTTCAGGTGCAGGCTGCGCTGCGCGCGGGTGATCGCGACATACATCAGCCGTCGCTCCTCCTCGATCCGCTCGTTGTCGATCGGGCCGTCGTCCTCGCTGCCGCCGCGGTGCGGCATGATGCCTTCCTCGACGCCGACCAGGAACACGTGCGGATACTCGAGCCCCTTCGACGCATGGACGGTCGACAGCCGCACGGCGTCCGGATCCTCGTCCTTGCCCTCGAGCATCGACATCAGCGCGACGGTCTGAATCAGGCCGAGCAGGTTCTTGCCCGTATCGGCGAGCCCGTCCGCGTTGTGGAAGCCTTCGGCCTCGCCGTCGACGGCCTCTTTCTCGGGCTTCGTGCCCTTGCGCTTCAGCCATTCGAGGAATTCGAGCACGTTCTGCCACTTCGACTGCGCCTGCCGCTCGTCGAACGCGTCGTACAGGTACGCCTCGTAGTGGATCGCCTCCATCATGTCGTCGAGCACGACGGTCGCGGGTTCCTTGTCCGCGCGCTCGGTCAGGCGCTGGATGAAGTCGCAGAACATTCGCAGCGGCTCGACCTGGCGCGCCGACAGCCGCGCCTCGATCCCGCCCATGTATACGGCCTCGAACAGCGACACCTTCGCCTGCCCCGCGAACGAGCCGAGCGCCTCGAGCGTCGTGTTGCCGATGCCGCGGCGCGGCGTCGTGACCGCGCGGATGAACGCGGGATCGTCGTCGGCGTTCGCGATCAGCCGCAGGTACGCGCACAGATCCTTGATCTCGGCCTTGTCGAAGAACGACTGGCCGCCCGACAGCACGTACGGAATCCGCTCGCGCCGCAGCACCTGCTCGAAAATCCGCGCCTGGAAGTTGCCGCGGTACAGGATCGCGTAGTCGCGGAACTGCGCGCGCCGCTCGAACTTGTGCGCGGACAGCCGGAACACGACCGATTCGGCCTCGTGTTCCTCGTCGTTGCACGGCGTGACGGTGATCGAATCGCCCATCCCGTGCTCGGACCACAGCTTCTTCTCGAACAGCTTCGGGTTGTTCGCGATCACGTTGTTGGCGGCGGTCAGGATCCGCACCGTCGACCGGTAGTTCTGCTCGAGCTTGATCACGTGCAGCTTCGGGAAATCCTTGCCGAGCTGCGCGAGGTTCTCCAGCGTCGCGCCGCGCCAGCCGTAGATCGCCTGGTCGTCGTCGCCGACCGCCGTAAACGCGGCGCGCGGGCCCGCGAGCTGCTTCAGCAGCTCGTACTGGCACGCATTGGTGTCCTGGTACTCGTCGATCAGCAGGTAGCGCAGCTTGTTCTGCCAGCGGTCGCGTACCTGCTCGTTCTTCGCGAACAGCTCGGCGGGCAGGCGGATCAGGTCGTCGAAGTCGACCGCCTGGTACGCGTGCAGCGTCGCCACGTAGTTGCGGTAGACCAGCGCCGCCTGGTGTTCATCCTCGTTGGCCGCGATCGCCATCGCCTCGTCGGGCATGATCAGGCCGTTCTTCCACAGCGAGATGATGCTCTGGACCTTGCGGATCAGCCCCTTGTCGGTCGTGCCGAGCTGCTCCTGGATCATCCCGAAGCAGTCGTCCGAATCCATGATCGAGAACTGCGGCTTCAGGCCGACGTGCTCGGCCTCCTGCCGCAGGATCTGCACGCCGAGCGAATGGAACGTGCAGACGGTGAGCTGGTTGACGGGCACCTTGCGGCCTTCCTTGCCGGGCGTGGTGAGCGTCTTGCCTTCCAGCAGCTTCGACACGCGCTCGCGCATTTCGGCGGCGGCCTTGTTCGTGAACGTGACGGCGGCGATATGGCGCGGCTCGAAGCCTTTTGCTTCGATCAGATGCGCGATCTTCTGCGTGATCACGCGGGTCTTGCCGCTGCCCGCGCCGGCGAGCACGAGGCAGGGACCGTCGAGGTAGCGCACCGCTTCATTCTGAGCGGGATTGAGGCCTGCGGACATGATGGCGGATGGTGTTGCGGTTGACGGCGGAACGCCGGGAGGATGCCGTGCGCGGCAAGCTGGCGAAGCAGACGGACACGCGGGCAGGACGCGCATGTTAACACGTCGGCGGCGTGTATTTCGGGCACGCCGCCGGACCGGGGCGCGCAGGCTTGCCGGGCGGGCGCCCCCTGTCCGTTCGCCGTAGTCGTGCCTGTCCGTTCGGCCAATCCGGCCCCTTCCGCGCTGCGATCGGACACAATACGTACTCCCCGGCGCCACTGAACCGTCACCGGATCGATCTCATGGGATACCCGCTCGCCACCGCCGCCCTCGGCCCGCCGCTGTTCGTGCAGGGCGCTACGTGCGCCGCGTCATGCCGCGGCTGCCGTCCCCCGCAAAATGCCGGCATTCCTTGCGCAAACGCCGCATCGCTTCGTGCGTTTCGCCCGACGCGTCTGTGCAAGCGGCGGCGCCATGCCAAAATAGCCGGTCGTCTTCGTGCCGTTTCGGCGCGCCATCCTTTAGTTTCCTTCGCAGCCAGGAATTGCCATGTCGTCATTGCTCAGGATTGGTTTGATGGGTTTCGGTTTCGCCGGCGCGACCTTCCACGCGCCCGTGATCGCCACGAGCGGCCGCACTGAAGTCGCCGCGATCGCGACGAGTCAGTCCGATCGCGCGCACGCCGCATATCCGGGTGCGCGCATCGTCGCCGACCTCGACACGCTGCTCGGCCTCGACGATATCGAATGCGTGGTAATCGCCACGCCGAACGACACGCATTTCACGCTCGCGCGCCAGGTGCTCGAAGCCGGCCGCCACGTGGTCGTCGACAAGCCCGTCACGCTCACCGCCGACGAGGCGCTCGCGCTCGCGCGGCTCGCGAACGCGCGCAGCCGGCTGTTCGCGCCGTTCCACAACCGCCGCTGGGACGGCGATTTCCTCACCGTGCGCCGGATCGTCGAATCGGGCGAGCTCGGCCGCCTCACCTGCTTCGCGTCGCACTTCGACCGCTTCCGGCCGACGCCGCGCACGCGCTGGCGCGAGGAGCCGGCCCGCGGCGGCGGCCTGCTGCTCGACCTCGGTCCGCACCTGATCGATCAGGCGCTCGCGCTGTTCGGCACGCCGGAAACTGTGAGCGCCACCGTCAAGACGCGCCGCGACAACGGCACGGCGCCCGATTTCGTGCACCTGCTGCTCGGCTATCCGGACAAGGACGTCGCGCTGCATGCGAGCGCGCTGTCGGCGATCGAGCCCGCGCGCTTCACGTTGCACGGCACGCGCGGCAGCTACCAGAAATTCGGGCTCGACACGCAGGAAGACCAGCTCAAGGCCGGCCTCACCGCGGACGACGTCGAATTCGGCGGCGGCAATCCGCCCGGCCTGCTGCGCGTGCTCGACGGCGACGTCGAGGTCGAACGTCCGGTGCCGACGCTCGACGGCCAGTACGCGGAGTTCTACCGCGCGCTCGCCGCGTCGATCCGCGACGGCGCGCCGTTCCCCATCACCGCGCAGGACGCGGTCGACGTGATGACGATCATCGAGCTCGCCGCGCAGAGCGAGCACGACGGCCGCCGAGTGCCGTTCGTGCGCCGCATCGTCTAATGGTTGCCGCCGGCCGGGTCGGCGCCGCGCCGGCCGCCAACCCGCGCCACGTGCGGCGGCGGCGCAGCGTCTGCCGGCCGCCGCCCCGCCGGCACGGCCGCCAACATTCCGTTACAAATGGTGCGGGAACGAAAGTCAGCGCTCATCCGGTCTGACGCGTTTCTCAAAAAGTCGATCCGACACCCATCCGTCAGGAGAATTCGATGCAACGGTTGATTCGCGCAGCGGCATGCTGCGTCCTGGTTTCCTCGCTCGCGGCCTGTATCGTGCAGCCGCAGCGGCCGGCCCGGCAGGCGCCGCCGCCCCGGCCGAATCCGCAGGTCGTGGCGAATGACCGCATGCAGGAGGTCCAGGGCCGGATCGACAACCTGCACCGCCGGATCGACGCGCGCGTGAACGGTGGCTACTATCCGCCGCCGTATGGTGCGCAGCTGCACCACCGCCTCGACGTGATCCGCCAGGAAGCGAACGACATGTCGGCCCAGCACAACGGCGGCCTGTCCGGCGACGAGCAGCGGGTGCTGAACCAGGAACTCGACACGGCCGCACGCGCGATCGGCGAGTAACGCGCCTGCGCCTGCCGGAGCGGATGAAGCGGCGGCGCCGGTTGCCGCCGCTTGTCGCGAAGCGACATTCTTTTGCCCAAATTGACAATGCCCACCCGCTCGCGTACAGTCGCCCGCACGCGTCGGGAGAGCGTGTGACCGGGTGTTCCGACACCGGTTGCGCCGCCGAAGGGGCACACCCGCAAACTCTCAGGCAAAAGGACCGACCGCGTCGGGGATCGCGTCCGCGCAGTGCGCGGGCAATACTCTCCCCGCACTCTGGAGAGCGGCAGTAGCCCGCAGCGCATCGGCTGCGCGGGCAAGCTGCCCACCGAAGGGGCGCGCGTTCGCCGGGCTTCGCCCGCAGCGCAATCTCTCAGGTATCGAGGACAGAGGGGCATGTACCGGATCGCTCGAGGCCATCGGCCGCGGCGGTCGGCACATGGCCGTTCTGATCCGCGCGCAAGCGCTTGCCTGAGGCCTCGATGACTGCACTGAATCACACCCCGCTCAACGCCGCGCACCGCGCGCTCAATGCCCGCATGGTCGACTTCGGCGGCTGGGACATGCCCGTCAACTACGGCTCGCAGATCGAAGAACACGCCGCCGTGCGCACCGACGCCGGCATGTTCGACGTGTCGCACATGTGCGTGGTCGATTTCACCGGCACCCGCGTGCGCGCGTTCTTCGAACATGCGATCGCGAACCACGTCGGCAAGCTCAAGACGCCCGGCAAGGCGCTCTACTCGTGCCTGCTCAACCCGCAGGGCGGCGTCATCGACGATCTGATCGTCTATTACTTCACCGAAGAATTCTTCCGCGTGGTCGTCAACGCCGGTACCGCCGAGAAAGACATCGCGTGGTTCAACCAGCTGAACGAGCAAGGCGGCTACGGCCTGACCATTGCACCGCGCCGCGATTTCGCGATCGTCGCCGTCCAGGGTCCGAACGCCCGCGAAAAGGTCTGGGCGACGGTGCCGTCCGCACGCGCCGCCACCAGCGAGCTCAAGCCGTTCAACGCCGCGCAGGTCGCCGCCACGCCGTTCGGCGATCTCACGGTCGCGCGCACCGGCTATACCGGCGAAGACGGCTTCGAAGTGATCGTCCCGGCCGTGCACGTCGAGGCGCTGTGGAATGCCCTGCGGCAAAACGGCGTGCGTCCGTGCGGGCTCGGCGCGCGCGACACGCTGCGCCTCGAAGCCGGCATGAACCTGTACGGCCAGGACATGGACGACACCGTCTCCCCGCTCGACGCGGGCCTCGCATGGACGGTCGACCTCACCGCGCCGCGCGACTTCGTCGGCCGCGCCGCACTGGAAGCCAACGGCACACGCGCCGCGTTCGTCGGCCTAATCCTGCAGAAGGAAAACGGCAAGGCGGGCGGCGTGCTTCGCGCACACCAGAAAGTCGTCACGCCGCACGGTGAAGGCGAGATCACGAGCGGCACGTTCTCGCCGTCGATGCAGGAATCGATCGCGTTCGCGCGCGTGCCGGCGGCCGTCCAGATCGGCGACACCGTTCAGGTGCAAATTCGCGACAAGAATCTTCCCGCGCGCGTGGTAAAACTGCCGTTCGTGCGCAACGGCAAGGTCCTCGCTGCGTAACGGCCGGGGGGCCTCCTCCCGGGAAGCCGGGAGATGGCGCCCGGCGCAAACCACATCCGGCACGCCCCGGCGGCGCGCCAGCAGAACGAATCACACCCTTTTATCCAGGAGCATCCGATGAGCAACGTCCCGGCCGATCTGAAATACACCGAAGAACATGAGTGGATCCGCACCGAGTCAGACGGCACGCTGACGGTCGGCATCACCGATCACGCGCAGAGCACGCTCGGCGACATCGTCTTCCTCGAACTGCCCGAAGTCGGCAAGTCGGTGAACGCGGGCGACGCGGTTGGCGTCGTCGAATCGGTGAAGGCGGCATCCGACATCTACTCGCCGGTGTCCGGCGAGATCGTCGCCGTCAACGAAGCAGCCGCCGATGCACCGGAAGGCGTGAACAGCGACGCGTACGGCGTGTGGCTCTTCAAGATCAAGCTCGCGTCCGGCGCATCGACCGACAAGCTGATCGACGCTGCCGCCTACACCAAGCTGATCGACTAACTTCCTTACCGAACCGCGCGGGGCAGCTACCCCGCGCGGGACCAGAGTCACGCCATGAAGCTCGAACACCCGGACCGCCTGATGAACCGCACGCCCCTCTCGCTCGCCGCGCTCGAAACGCACGACGCGTTCGCCGAACGCCACATCGGCCCCGACGCCGCCAGCCAGCAGGCCATGCTCGACACGCTCGGCTTCGCGTCGCGCGCCGCCCTGATCGACGCCGTGATCCCGGCCTCGATCCGCCGCGCCGAAACGCTGCCGCTCGGCCCGTTCGCGCAGCCGAAGAGCGAGGCCGAAGCCCTCGCCGCGCTGCGTGCGCTCGCGGACAAGAACCAGGTGTTCCGCTCGTATATCGGCCAGGGCTACCACGACACGCACACGCCGGCCGTGATCCTGCGCAACGTGCTCGAAAACCCGGCGTGGTACACGGCCTACACGCCGTACCAGCCCGAAATTTCCCAGGGCCGCCTCGAGGCGCTCCTGAACTTCCAGCAGATGGTGGCCGACCTCACGGGCCTCGCGATCTCGAATGCATCGCTGCTCGACGAAGCCACCGCCGCGGCCGAAGCGATGACGCTGCTGCAGCGCACCGGCAAGCCCGCGTCGAACGTGTTCTACGTGGCCGACGACGTGCTGCCGCAGACGCTCGAAGTGATCCGCACGCGCGCGCTGCCGGTCGGCATCGAGGTCAAGACGGGCCCGGCCGCCGATGCCGCGCAGGCAAACGCGTTCGGCGTGCTGCTGCAGTACCCGGGCGTGAACGGCGACGTGCGCGACTACCGCGCGCTCACCGAAGCGATCCACGCGGCCGGCGGCCACGTGGTCGTCGCGGCCGACCTGCTCGCGCTCACCGTGCTGACGCCGCCCGGCGAATGGGGCGCGGACGTCGCGATCGGCAACACGCAGCGCTTCGGCGTGCCGATGGGCTTCGGCGGCCCGCACGCCGCGTATCTCGCGGTGCGTGACGAATTCAAGCGCCAGATGCCGGGCCGCCTCGTCGGCGTAACGGTCGACGCGCAGGGCAAGCCCGCGCTGCGCCTCGCGCTGCAGACGCGCGAACAGCACATCCGCCGCGAGAAGGCGACGTCGAACGTGTGTACCGCACAGGCGCTCCTCGCGATCATGGCCAGCATGTACGCGGTCTACCACGGCCCGCACGGCCTGAAGACGATCGCGCTGCGCGTGAACCGCATCGCGGCGCTGTTGGCCGCCGGCGTGAAACAGCTCGGCTTCGCGACCGTCAACGACACGTTCTTCGACACGCTGACGATCGACACCGGCGCGCGCACCGCGCAGGTCCACGAATTCGCGAAGGGCAAGCGCATCAACCTGCGCCGCGTGAGCGACACGCAGGTCGGCGTATCGGTCGACGAAACGACGACGCGCGACGACCTCGCCGATCTTCTCGACGTGTTCGCGCAGGCCGCGGGCGGCACCGCGCCGGCCGTCGATGCGCTGGACGCGGGCCTTGCCGGCGTCGCCGCACTGCCGGCCGGCCTCGAGCGCACGAGCGCGTACCTGACGCACCACGTGTTCAACCGCCACCATTCCGAAACCGAAATGCTGCGCTACCTGCGCAGCCTGTCGGACAAGGATCTCGCGCTCGACCGCTCGATGATTCCGCTCGGCTCGTGCACGATGAAGCTGAACGCGACGTCGGAAATGCTGCCCGTCACGTGGCCCGAGTTCGGCGGCATCCACCCGTTCGCGCCGGCCGAGCAGACCGTCGGCTACCGCGAGATGATCGACCAGCTCGAACAGATGCTCGTCGCGGCCACCGGCTACGCGGCCGTGTCGCTGCAACCGAACGCGGGCTCGCAGGGCGAGTACGCGGGCCTCCTGATCATCCACGCGTACCACGCGTCGCGCGGCGAAGCCCATCGCGACGTGTGCCTGATCCCGGCATCCGCGCACGGCACGAACCCGGCGTCCGCGCACATGGCCGGCATGAAGGTCGTGGTCGTCGCGTGCGACGCGCAGGGCAACGTCGACATCGCCGATCTGAAGGCGAAGGCCGAGCAGCACTCGAAGAACCTTGCGGCGATCATGATCACGTATCCGTCGACGCACGGCGTGTTCGAGCAGAACGTCCGCGAGATCTGCGAGATCGTCCATGCGCACGGCGGCCAGGTGTACGTCGACGGCGCGAACATGAACGCGATGGTCGGCCTGACCGCGCCGGGACAGTTCGGCGGCGACGTGTCTCACCTGAACCTGCACAAGACCTTCTGCATCCCGCACGGCGGCGGCGGCCCGGGCGTCGGCCCGGTCGCGGTCGGCGCGCACCTCGCGAAGTTCCTGCCGAACCAGCGCTCGACCGGCTACGCACGCGCGGAAGACGGCATCGGCGCGGTGTCGGCCGCGCCGTACGGCTCGGCGTCGATCCTGCCGATCTCGTGGATGTACATCGCGATGATGGGCGCGAAGAACCTGACCGCCGCCACCGAAACCGCGATCCTCAACGCGAACTACATCGCGAAGCGCCTCGCGCCGCACTACCCGGTGCTGTATTCGGGCCCGGGCGGGCTGGTCGCGCACGAGTGCATTCTCGACCTGCGTCCGATCAAGGAATCGAGCGGCATCAGCGTCGACGACGTCGCGAAGCGCCTGATGGACTACGGCTTCCACGCGCCGACGATGAGCTTCCCGGTGCCGGGCACGCTGATGGTCGAGCCGACCGAGTCGGAATCGCAGGAAGAACTCGACCGCTTCATCGCCGCGATGATCGCGATCCGCGAGGAAATCCGCGCGGTCGAGGAAGGCCGCGCCGATCGCGAGGACAACCCGCTGCGTCACGCGCCGCACACCGCCGCCGTCGTCACCGCGAACGAATGGCCGCACGCGTACTCGCGCGAGCAGGCCGCGTACCCGGTCGCCTCGCTCGGCACGAACAAGTACTGGCCGCCGGTCGGCCGCGCGGACAACGCGTACGGCGACCGCAACCTGTTCTGCTCGTGCGTGCCGATGTCGGACTACGCATAACGCGCGTCAGGCCCGGAGCCGACCGATGGTGATCGCACCGCACGCAACGCCATGTTGCGTGCGGTTTTTGCTTTCGCCGCTCGAACCGGTGCGCGTTCGTCCGCCAATCCGGCTAACATCACACGCGATCCAGCCAATGAAGGAGTTCCGCATGGTGCGTCCGATGTTTCCGGGCCATGGTGCAACAGAGCGGCCGCGCACGCGCGCCGGCCGCTACGTGCCGATGCTCGTCGCGTCGCTGTCGCTGGCCGCCGCCGGCCTCGGCGTGTCCGGCCGTGCGCACGCAGCGATGAATTTCTGCGCGGCGCCGGCGCTGCAGGCGAGCGAGACGACGCAGGCCGAGCCGGGCGTGCAGGCGCTGATCCGCAGCGTCGACGCGCGCATCGGCGAGCAGCCGAAGGCGATGCCGCGCGTGCATACCGAGGGCACGCTGCCGCACGAAGGCATCTACGACCAGAGCGCCGCCGCGCTCAAGGACATGGACCTGATGCGCGACGCGGCGCTCGCGTGGCGCGTGACGAACGCGCCGCGCTACCTGCAACTCGTCGACCGCTTCCTGTCCGCGTGGGTCTCGACCTATCAGCCGAGCTTCAACCCGATCGACGAGACGCGCTTCGAGAGCCTGATCGTCGCGTACGACATGACCGCGAGCGCGCTGCCGGTGAAAACGCGCAACGCGACGGCCGCGTTCATCGCGAAGCTCGGCGCCGGCTATGTCGCGCAGGTCGACGCGCAGAAGCGTCCGCTCGCCGGCACCTGGCGCAACAACTGGCAGAGCCACCGGATCAAGCTGATCGCGCTGTCCGCGTTCACGCTCGGCGACCGCAAGATGATGAACGCCGCGCAGCGGCTGTTCGTCGAGCATCTCGCCGACAACATCGGCCCGGACGGCAAGACCTGGGATTTCGAGGAACGCGATGCGCTGCATTACGCGGTCTACGATTTGCAGCCGCTGGTGACGGCCGCGCTCGCCGCGCGCCGCTTCAACCGCAACTGGCTGCGCGAGCGCGGCGCGAACGGCGCGACGCTCGCGGCCGCGCTCGACTGGCTCGTGCCGTATGCGCTCGGCGAGAAAACGCACGAGGAATTCGTGAATTCGCCGGTGCCATTCGACGCGAAGCGCCGCGAGGCCGGCCTGCCGGGTTACACGGGGCAGTGGGACCCGAAAAACGCCACCGAACTCTTTCATCTGGCCGCGCGGCTCGACGGGCGCTACGCCCGCGTCGCGCAGCAGCTTTCCCCAACGCCGCCCGCATGGCTCGCCGCGTGCCTGCCATTGCAGGCGCGCTAGCCTCATTCTTATCGCAAGGCAGGTATCGAAATGGCAGTCAGCGTATTTGACCTCTTCAAGATCGGCATCGGTCCGTCCAGTTCGCACACGGTCGGACCGATGCGCGCGGCGCTGATGTTCGTCCAGGGCCTCGAGCGCGACGGGATGCTCGACGCGACGGCCCACGTGAAGGTCGAGCTGTACGGCTCGCTCGGCGCCACCGGCAAGGGCCACGGCACCGACCGCGGCGTGATGCTCGGCCTGCTCGGCGACGCGCCCGACACCGTGAATCCCGACACGATCGATGCGCGGCTCGAAGACGTCCGCAAGTCGAAGCAGCTCGCGCTGCTCGGCACGCATCCGGTGCCGTTCGTGCTGAAGGAGAACATCGCGTTCTACCGCCAGGCGCTGCCCGAACATCCGAACGGGATGAAGCTGCGCGCGTCCGACGCGAACGGCGCGGTGCTGGTCGAGCGCACTTACCTGTCGGTCGGCGGCGGCTTCGTCGTGACGGCCGGCGCGCCGAACACCAAGGTACTGAGCGCGGCCGAGCAGATGACGCACCCGTTTCGCACCGGCGCGGAGCTGCTCGCGCTGACCGCATCGACCGGCAAGTCGATCGCGCAGCTGATGTGGGAAAACGAGCGCGCATGGCACACCGAGGAGGAAACGCGCGACGGGCTGCTGAAGATCTGGGCCGTGATGCAGTCGTGCGTGTCGCGCGGCTGCGGGATCGGCAATCCCGATGCCGACGGCAACCTGCCCGGCCCGTTCCAGGTCAAGCGCCGCGCGCCGCAGCTGTACCGCACGCTGACGGGCAGCCCGGAGCGCGCGCTGCAGGATCCGCTGTCGATGATCGACTGGATCAACCTGTACGCGATCGCGGTCAATGAGGAAAACGCGGCCGGCGGCCGCGTCGTCACCGCGCCGACCAACGGCGCGGCCGGCATCATCCCGGCCGTGCTGCATTACTACACGCGCTTCACGCCCGGCGCGAACGAACAGGGTGTGATCGACTTCCTGCTGACGGCCGCCGCGATCGGCATTCTCTACAAGCTCAACGCGTCGATCTCGGGCGCGGAAGTCGGTTGCCAGGGCGAGGTCGGCGTCGCCTGCTCGATGGCGGCCGGCGCGCTCGCAGCCGTGCTCGGCGGCACGCCGCAGCAGGTCGAGAACGCGGCCGAGATCGGGATGGAACACAACCTCGGCCTGACCTGCGACCCGGTGGGCGGGATGGTGCAGATTCCGTGCATCGAGCGCAACGCGATGGCGTCGGTGAAGGCCGTCAACGCGGCGCGCATGGCGCTGCGCGGCGACGGCTCGCACTACGTGTCGCTCGACTCGGTGATCAAGACGATGCGCGAGACGGGCGCCGACATGAAGACGAAGTACAAGGAAACGTCGCGCGGCGGGCTCGCGGTGAATATCGTCGAGTGCTGATGCCGGCCCCGGCGGCGGCGCGGGGTGGATCGACACCCTGCCTTGCCGCCGGGCATGGCGCCCGATGCTAGTCGTTCAGCCAGTTCTCCAGTCGCAACCTCGGATAGCTGACGAAATCCCGCTCGTTGTTGGTGACGAGGACGACATCGAGCGACACCGCATGCGCGGCGATCAGTTTGTCGAGGTGATCCTTCTTCCGCTCGCGGGTGGCCTCGCGGACCGGACCGTACGCTTGCGCGGCCGCGGCGTCGAAAGGCGCGACGGGAATATCCTCGATCAACGCGGCGAGATTGCGGCGCTCACGGGCCGGGCTCGCACATGCGGTCACGCCGTACTCGAGCTCCGCATACGTGATCGCCGACATGACGACGTCGCCTGTGTAGCATTGCGCAAATCGTTTCGCGACCTGCTCCGGCTGATGCTTCATCAGATAAATGCACATGTTGGTGTCGAGCATGAAGCGCGGCATCACAAGCCCTCGCGTTCGGCCTGCTCGTGGTCGCCGCGCCCTTCGGCCATGAAGTCCGGCCCGAATTTCGCGAATTTCTCCAGTACGCGGGTCAAAGGCCGCCGCATCGGCCGAATGCGGATTTCGTCACCGACGCGCTCGATTTCCAGTTCGATATCGCTGCGTTCATAGGCCAGGTCGGCAGGAATTCGCACGGCCTGCGAGTTGCCGTTCCGGAATACCCTCGTAGTATGCATGTCGATCTCCGCTCGGATGTACAGTGTATGTACATTATACGATGCGGGCTTCGATGTAAATCCATGTGTGTACATAACAGGTCTTCCATTGGCTGCCGAACCGGCAGTGAATATCGCGCATCACGGCCATTGCCGTCGCGCATGCCGCCGTCAATGCCTCCGCGCGATCGGGCCGGGTGGCCCGGCGGGCCGCCGTCTCGACACAAGCATCCGGGTCGTCGTCCGTAGCGCTTACTTTTCACCGTCGTGTCGGCGTGCACAAGCTGGCCGTTCGGCCAGCCGAAGCCGAAACGCACTCGCCGAACCGCCCGGTGTTCCGACACTTTTCGGCGGCCGGCGCACCGGCGCCCGGCCAACCGGCGTAAGCTGTACGTCCCGCTACCCAGGGAGACGGCAGCCCATGTCGCATTCCAAGGATCTCGAGCCGCGCGCCACCACCGGTGCGCGACTGCTCGTCGATGCGTTGCTCGCCAATCACGTCGAACGCGCGTTCTGCGTGCCGGGCGAGAGCTTCCTCGCCGTACTCGATGCGCTGGCGGACGACACCGCCCGCATCCAGACGGTCGTCTGCCGCCACGAGGCGGCCGCCGCGAACATGGCCGAAGCGGTCGGCAAGCTGACCGGCCGTCCCGGCATCGCATTCGTCACGCGCGGGCCGGGCGCGACGCATGCGTCGATCGGCGTTCACACCGCGTTTCAGGATTCGACGCCGATGATCCTGTTCGTCGGTCAGTGCGCACGCGAGCACCTCGACCGCGAAGCCTTCCAGGAAATCGACTACCGCCGGATGTTCGGCCAGATGGCGAAATGGGTCGCGCAGATCGACGACCCGCGCCGCATCCCCGAATACCTGAGCCATGCGTTCCACGTCGCGACGTCCGGCCGGCCCGGCCCGGTCGTGCTCGCCTTGCCGGAGGACGTGCTGTCCGACGCGTGCGCACCGCAGCCCGTCGTGCCGGCCGCGAAACGCGTCGCAGCGGCGCCGTCGGCCGCGCAGATCGACGAGCTGCGCGAACGGCTCGCGCGCGCGCAACGGCCGTTCGCGATCGTCGGCGGCAGCGGCTGGACGCCGGACGCCTGCGCGAACCTGCGCACCTTCGTCGAACGCTGGCAATTGCCGGTCGCGTGCGCGTTCCGCTTCCAGGACACGATCGACAACGCGCACCCGAACTACGCGGGCGACGTCGGGCTCGGGATCAATCCCGCGCTCGCGAAACGCATCCGCGACGCCGACCTGCTGCTCGTGATCGGGCCGCGCCTCGGCGAAGCGACGACCGCCGGCTACACGCTGCTCGACATCCCGAAGACGCGCCAGACGCTGATCCACGTGCATCAGGGCGCGGACGAACTCGGCCGCGTGTACGCCGCCGATCTGCCGATCGTGTCGGGCATGCCCGAGATCGCCGCGCCGCTGGCCGCGCTCGAGCCGCCCGAGCGGCCCGCGTGGGCCGGCGCGGCCGCCGACGCGCACCGCGCGTACCGCGAATGGCATGCGCCGCTGCCGATGCCCGGCGACGTGCAACTCGGCGACGTGATGGTGCAGTTGCGCGAGCGCCTGCCGCACGACGCGATCCTGACCAACGGCGCGGGCAACTATGCGATCTGGCTGCATCGCCACTTCGCGTACCGGCACTTCCGTTCGCAGCTCGCGCCGACGAGCGGCGCGATGGGCTACGGGCTGCCGGCCGCGCTCGCCGCGAAGTCGCTGTATCCGTCGCGCGCCGTCGTCGCGCTCGCCGGCGACGGCTGCTTCATGATGGCCGGCAACGAGCTCGCGACCGCGATGCAATACGGGCTGAACATCGTGGCGATCGTCGTCAACAACGGCCATTTCGGCACGATCCGCATGCATCAGGAGCGCAACTACCCGGGCCGCGTGCACGGCACAGGGCTCACGAACCCGGATTTCGCCGCGTATGCGCGTGCGTTCGGCGCGCATGGCGAGACGGTCGAGCGCACCGCCGATTTCGCGCCCGCGCTTGAACGCGCGCTGACCTGCGGGCTGCCCGCGGTGATCGAGATCCGCATCCCGCAGGACGCCAGCACGCCGGCCGCGACGCTCGAGCAGATCCGCGAGCAGGGCCGCCGCGCGCGCGGCGCATGACGGTGGACATGCATACCTCTCCGCCCGTCGCCGCGCTGTCGCACGACGACGCGCTGGCCTGCCCCGGCACGCTGCTCGCGCCCGACGGCATGCTCGTCGCGCCGTACGACCTCGAGCATGGCGACGCGCGCGCCGAAGGCTACGTGCCGGCCGCGCCGGCGCTCGGCCTGCTGCACGCCGCACACCGGCCGTTCCGGCTCGATTACGGCGAGGCGCGGCACGTGCACGTGATCAACGGGATGGGCGTCGCGCTCGGCGATTCGGTGATCGGGCTGACGGCCCTCGCCGCGCTGCGGGCGGCACATGCGGACCTGCGCTTCACGCTCTACCGGCCGGCGCGCGCGCCGCGCTATGTCGATGCGCTGTACGCGCTCGCGGCCGACGTCGTCGCGCCGTCACGCTTGCTGCCGTGCGCCGCCGAAGCGCTGCCCGCCGACGCGCACTGCATCGACGTCGGCAATCAACTGTACTGGCCCGCATTCGCGCGGCTGCCCATGATCGATTTCTTCCTCGACGCGCTCGGCGTCGACCCGGCCGCCGTGCCGGCCGCCGCGAAGCGCAACCGCTGGCTCGCGCGGCTGCCGCTGCCTGCGCTGCCGGCCGCGTGGCAGCGGCCGTACGTACTGTTCTGCCCGAATGCGAGCACGGCGGTGCGCAGCGTGCCGCCCGCGCTGTGCGTCGCGTTCGTGGAACGGCTCGCGCAGCGTTACGGGCTGCCGGTGGTCGGCTTCGGCCCGCTCGCGCATCCGGCTTACGTGGACGTGAGTCGCGACGCGACCGACACCGCGCGCTTCATCGCCTGGATCAAGGGCGCGAGCCTGCTGTTCGCGCCGGACACGGCGGCCCTGCATCTCGCCGACGGTTTCGACGTGCCGACGCTCGCGTGCTTCACGACGATCGGGCCGGCATTGCGCGTGCGCGACTATCCGCATTGCGTGCCGGTCACGCTGGACGTGCCGGCCGAATTGCACGGGCTGCATCGCAGCGAGCGGCCCGACGATCTGGCGGCGGTCGAAGCCGCTTATCGCGCAATCGACTGGGACGCGCTGGCGTGGCCCGCACCGCGCGACGCGGCAGCGATAGCCATCTGAGCGGAGCCGACGCGGCGGCGAGCGGAACGATCGAACCGGCAGCACGCGCCCAGCGCGCGCCCCGCCACGGGCGCCGTGCCGGCCACCCGGCTCACCGTGCCGAGCGCCTCATGCGCGATCGCGCAGCGTCTCCGACGGCCGCTTGCCGAACAGGCGCCGGTAATCGGTCGCGAACTGACTGAGATGCCAGAAGCCCCACGCCTCCGCGACATCCTGCACCGAACCGGCCGCGCGGCCGCATAGGTCGCGCCGCGCGCCGTTCAGCCGCAGCGTGCGCAGGTAGGTCGCGGGCGCCATCCCGAGCACGTCCTGGAAGCAGTACTGCAGCGTGCGCCGGCTCACGTGCAACTGCTCGCACAGCTCGGGCACGCCGACCGGGCGCGTACGGTGCGCGAGCACGTAGTCGCGCGCCTGGTCGACGAGCCAGCGGCGCGTCGACGGCGCACTGCCGCTGCCGTCGTCGGCCGGCTGCGCGCACGCATCGAACAGCGCGGCCAGCACTTCGGCCTGCAGGTCGTCGCGCTGCGCATCGGGCAGCGGGCCGGCCATCGCCACCGCACCGTCGAGCCGGCGGCCGAGCAGCGCGCACAGGCGCGCGAGCCGCGCGTCGCCGACCTGCATCACGCGCTGCGTGAACAGCCGCTCGTCGAGCGCGCGACGCTCGACCTCCTCCGCATAGCGGCGCAGCACGTCGCCGCGCACGACGACGCCGTAGATCGAGAACTGCGCGGGGGTCACGAGTTCGAATTCGACGTTGCCGGGCCGGAACGCGAGTGCGCCCGGGCCGATGCGGCACGCATCGACGCGCGCCGAGCCGTCGCACACGAGCGGGATGCCGAACCAGTACGCGTCGCCGCGCACTTCGCACGCCTGGCGCAGCAAGTGGCTGGTCGATTCGCGAAACAGCTTCATCGTGTCGAGCGGCAGCTCGGTGAGCGTGCCGACGAAGCGGCCGGCCGCGAGCTGGTCGTAGGTCTGCCGCCAGCCGATCAGGTTGCGCGCCTGCTCGTCGGCATCGTGCGCGACGCTGACGACGGCCTGCCCGGCGAACGCGTCGTCGCCCTGCGCGCTGCGTCGCGTGTCTTCGGCGGTCGGTTCTTCCGTACACGCCACGTGTTGATCCATCGTATCCTCCCTCACCTGCGCGGAACCCTGCGCATCACGCAAGTCCCGTGCCGAACCGCACGGCCCGGCGAGCCGCCCGCCATTCCACGCTGTCCGGCCGATGCGCGCCATGGGGGCGCACCCGAAGGCGGCATGTCGCGCACGCCGCCGGTGCGATCCGCGCGGCGACCGCGCATGCGCGCCGCCGGCGCCCGGATGCCCGTGCCCGTGCCTCGACGCCGACGCCCGGATGCCGATGCCCGGATGCCGATGCCCGGATGCCGATGCCCGGACGACGACGCCCGGATGCCGACGCCCGGACACCGACGCCCGAACGCCGGCTACCAGGCCGGCTTCAGCCGCACGACCCGCGTGCCGCAATTGCCGTATGCCTGCGCGATCGCCAGTTCGACGATCGCGCTGCCCGCCGCCCACGGCGCAGCGTCCGCTTCCGGCAAATCGGCGCGCAGCGTGGCGCGCCCGTTGATCCGGTAGCGCAGGCCGCGCACGAAATCGACGAACAGCAATCCGACACCGCTGCCGTCGCAGGCGGCCGCGTCGATCCGGCCGCCGTCGCCGTCATGCGCGGCGGGCAACGCGAACCGCAGCGTCTTCGTATCGATCACGCGCACCACCGGCAACCGATCGCCGTTCGCGTCGCGCCGGCTCAACACGATGTCGCAGGTCATCGACGCACCCACGCCGGACGCCGTGCCGACGAACATGAACGGTTGCGATTCGACGAACTGCCGTACGCCGACGCTCAGCCGCGTGGTCACGGCGTCGCTCATCCGCTCGGCTTCGTCGGCGACGCCGAAGCGGTGTTGCGCGTCGAGTTCGCCCGGATGGAATACCGGGTGACGCGGAAAGGATCGGGGCGGTTCTGCCATGCCGGGAGTCGTCACACGTATCGGCGCGCCGTGCCGTCGCGCATGCGCGACGGCCGGCAGCGTTGCCGGCGCCGGCCGCCGGAAACGCAACCGGCGCCGCCAGTCGAACAGGGAAATCGAACCGGACGACGTGCCGGGCCCAAGCGGCCCCGGCACGTCGCCCCGGCTGCGGCGATCAGAAGAACCCGAGCGCCTCGGCTTGGTAGCTGACCAGCAGACACTTCGTCTGCTGATAGTTCGACAGCGCCATCTTGTGCGTCTCGCGGCCGATCCCCGATTGCTTGTAGCCGCCGAACGCCGCATGCGCGGGGTAAAGGTGGTAGCAGTTGGTCCACACGCGGCCAGCCTCGACCTCGCGGCCCATCCGGTACGCACGCGTGCCGTTGCGGGTCCACACGCCCGCGCCGAGCCCGTAGAACGTGTCGTTCGCGAGTTCGATCGCTTCCTGCTCGTCCTTGAACGTCATCACCGACGCGACCGGCCCGAAGATCTCTTCCTGGAACACGCGCATCTTGTTGTTGCCGAGCAGCATCGTCGGCTTCACGTAGTAGCCCGTGCCCAGCTCGGCGGTCGGCGCCGCGCGCTCGCCGCCCGTCAGGCATTGCGCGCCTTCGCCGCGACCGATGTCGATGTACGACAGGATCTTGTCGAGCTGCTGCTGCGACGCCTGCGCGCCGATCATCGTCTGCAGGTCGAGCGGGTGGCCGGACTTGATGCGCTCGACGCGCGCGACGGCCTTCTCGATGAAGCGTTCGTAGATCGATTCCTGGATCAGGATCCGCGACGGGCACGTGCACACTTCGCCCTGGTTCAGCGCGAACATCGCGAGCCCTTCGAGCGCCTTGTCGAGGAACGCGTCGTCCTGGTCGAGCACGTCGGCGAAGAAGATGTTCGGGCTCTTGCCGCCCAGTTCGACCGTCGACGGGATCAGGCTCTCGGCCGCCGCGCGCAGGATGTGCTTGCCGACCGGGGTCGAGCCCGTGAATGCGATCTTCGCGATCCGCTTGCTGGTCGCGAGCGCTTCGCCCGCTTCCTTGCCGAAGCCGTTCACGATGTTGATCGTGCCTGCCGGGAACAGGTCGCCGATCAGTTCCATCAGCACGAGCACCGATGCCGGTGTCTGCTCGGCCGGCTTCATCACCACGCAGCAGCCGGCCGCGAGCGCCGGCGCGAGCTTCCACGCGGCCATCAGCAGCGGGAAGTTCCACGGGATGATCTGGCCGACCACGCCGAGCGGCTCGTGGAAGTGGTACGCGACGGTGTTGTCGTCGATTTCGGAGATGCCGCCTTCCTGCGCGCGGATGCAGCCCGCGAAGTAGCGGAAGTGGTCGATCGCGAGCGGCAGGTCGGCCGCCATCGTCTCGCGCAGCGGCTTGCCGTTGTCGATCGTTTCGGCCACGGCCAGCAGCTTCAGGTTCTTTTCCATCCGGTCGGCGGCGGCGAGCAGCAGGTTCGCGCGCTCGGCGACCGAGGTCTTGCCCCACTTGCGACGCGCCGCATGCGCCGCGTCGAGCGCCAGCTCGATGTCGTCGGCGCCGGAGCGCGGCACGCGGCAGAACGGCTGGCCGTTGATCGGCGACACGTTCTCGAAATACTCGCCCTTCACGGGCGCTACCCACTTGCCGCCGATGTAGTTGTCGTATTGCTGACGGTACGGGTATTCGACGTCGAGGCCCAGTTGTTTCAGGTCAAACGGGTTCATACATGTCTCCTGTTCATCGTGCTTGTGTGAGTACAGCGCCGGTTGGAATGCGCTGGTCCCGTTTACGCAACATGCGTGCCAAACGGAACGGGCGCACGTCGATCGCGGCCGGCGCGTGGTCGCACCGTGCGGTGTTCACGCACGCAACACGGCGGGTGTACCGATTCTGAACACCGCGGTTGCGCAGCGATGCGGCCGGTGTTCGGAATTTTCACAGTGCGCGGCGGTGCGTTGCCCGCGCACGGGCGCCGCGCCGCGTGGCATGTCGCTTGCGTGCGAATCGCGGATCCACACGCACGGCGCACACGCCGACCGACACCATGAACGATCGCGGCCCCCTGACCGACGACGCCATCGCGTTCATCCGCGAGCAGGCTTTCCTGATCGTCGCGACCGCCGACGCGGCCGGCAACGCCGACTGCTCGTACCGCGGCCGCCAGCCGCACGCGGACGGCTCGTTCGCGCCGCTCGTCGATATCCCGGACCGCCGCACGCTGGTGCTGCCCGATTTCGCGGGCAACAACCTGCTCAACACGATCGGCAACCTGCTCGTGAATCCGGCCATCGCGCTGCTGTTCGTCGATTTCGTGCGTCAGACGACCTGGCTCGTGCAGGGCCGCGCGACGCTCGACGAGGATGCGCAAGGGCGCGCGCGCCTGTGGCCGGATGCGTTGCGCTGTCTGGTGATCGATGTGGAATGCGCGCAGGCGCGCACGGATGCGGCCCTGCCGCCGCTGGTGCTGGCGTGACGCGCGGCGGGCGACGCGTCTACCGACGGACCATGCGGGCACGGCGGCCGGGTTGACCGAAATACTGAAATACCGAAATGCCGAAGCACCGATGCGCCACGGCGCGATGCTCACCGCCCGTGCGTCTGCGCACAGGCCGGTTCGAGCCGGCCGCGCGTCGACGCATCGGCGTGCGCGTGGCCGTCCGCGTCGTCGCCCGTTTCGTCGGCGGCCGGCCGCCCGCCGAGAAACCCGAACACCACCACCGCACACAGCACCGTGACGACGGCCAGCCCGGTCAGCAGCCGGTCGAACGCGTGCGAGTAGCTCGCGATCAACACCGCGCGACCGACGCCCGGCAACGCGGCAGCCGCGCCCGCGAGATCGCCGGTCGCAAGCCGCGCGGCGGCCCGCAGCGTCGCGTCCGGCGTGCCGGCAGCCGCTGCCGCGTGCGCCAGCCCCGTTTGCGCGAGCGCGGCCAGCACCGCGCCGACGATCGCCAGCGCGATCCCCTCGCCGGCCACGCGCGTCGTGCTGAAAATGCCCGTCGCCATCCCCGCGCGCTCTTTCGGCACGACGCTCACCGACAGCCCGTCCATCAGCCCCCACGGCATGCCGGCGCCGACGCCGATCGCGAGCATCGGCGCGATCGCCGCCGGCCCCGCGCCGCCGCGCAGCGCGATGCCGAGCCACACGAGCCCGGCTGCCGCGACCAGCAGCCCGAGCCCCGAAATCACGCCGGCCGACAGCCGGCGCGCGAGCGTCGCCGCGCCGAACGGCACGACCAGCATCGGCGCGGAGATCGCGAGCATCAGCCAGCCGGCGTCGATCTCGCTGAAGCCGTCGATGCCGATGAAGCGCAGCGGCAGCACGACGAGCAGCACGATGTAGCAGCAGCAGGTCGACACCGGCAGCACCTGCACGCCGACGAAGCGCGCGATGCGGAACAGCGACAGGTCGAGCATCGGCCGCGCGACGCGCGTCTCGATCGTCACGAACGCGCACGCGCCGAGCGCCGCGCCGGCCAGCAGCGCGATCACGAGCGGGCTCGACCAGCCGCGCGCGGGCGCCTCGATCACGCCGAACGTGAACAGCGTCAACGCGGCCGTGAATGCGGCCGTGCCGGGCCAGTCGAGCCCCGTCGCGTGCGGATCGCGCGACTCGTGCATGCGCGGCAGCCCGAACGCGAGCGATAGCACACCGGCCACCGCGCTCGTCACGAAGATCGCGCGCCAGCCGTAGTGCCCGATCAGGCCGCCCGCGAGCACGGGCCCGAACGCGAGTCCGATCCCGAACGTCGTGCCGAGCAGGCTGAAGGCACGCGTGCGCGTCGCGCCGTCGAATTCCTGCGCGAGCGCGGCCGTGCCGCCGGCCAGTGCCGCGGCCGCCGCGAGCCCTTGCGCGGCGCGCAGCAGATCGACCGCGAGCATCGACGGCGCGAACGCGAGCGCGATCGACATCAGCGTGAAGCCGCCGACGCCGATCGCGAACAGGCGCTTGCGGCCGAACTGGTCGGCCAGCGCGCCCGACGCCATCAGGAAGCTGCCGAACGCGAGCATGAACGCGTTGGTGATCCAGTTCATCGCGACCGGGCTGCCGTGCAGGTCGCGGCCGATCGCCGGCGTCGCGACCGCGCCGCCCGAAAACGACAGCGGCAGCGCGACGGCGGCCATGCAGACGGCGGCCAGCACCCATGCGCGCCGGCGCGCCGCCAGGGTCGAAACGGCGGAAACAGGATGATCCATCATCGCTCCTCGAAAAAAGCCGGCGCGGAGGCGCCATCAGAGCGACAGAAGATAAATCCGATTCAATCTGCGAAAAACCACGCGAAGTTCCGCATATAACGGACTAAAATTCCGCAATTCACGTGGCCGCGTGCGTCGCCGCACGCCGTTCGATTCAATGGAAAACCTCACCGGCATCGTCGCGTTCGTCCGCACCGCCGAAGCGCTGAGCTTCGTCGCGGCCGGCCGCGCGCTCGGCATCTCGGCGTCGGCGGTCGGCAAGACGATCGCGAAACTCGAGCAATCGCTCGGCGTACGGCTGTTCAACCGCACGACGCGGCGCGTGACGCTCACCGAAGAGGGGCGGCATTTCTACGAGCGCTGCCAGCGCATCCTCGAGGATTTCCGCGAGGCGGAGGCGACCGTGACGGCGTCCGCGCAGCGCCCGCGCGGCAAGCTGCGCGTGAGCCTGCCGGTGATCGGCTACCGCTTCCTGCTGCCGGTGCTGCCCGAATTCCGGCAGCGCTATCCGGACGTCGAGCTCGATCTCGATTTCAACGACCGGATGGTCGACGTCGTCGAAGGCGGTTTCGACGCGGTGATCCGCAGCGGCCCGCTGTCCGATTCGAGCCTGATGTCGCGGCGGCTCGGGCCGTTCGCGTTCGTGCTGTGCGCGACGCCCGCGTATCTCGCGCGGGCCGGCGCGCCGCGCACGCCGCGCGACCTCGAGGCGCACGACTGCGTGCGCTACTGCTTCCCGACCACCGGCAAGCTGCAGGACTGGGCGCTCGCGGCCGACGACGGCCTGCCGCTCGCGCTGCGCACCGCGATGACCTGCAACAACATGGAGGCGCTGCGCGGCGCCGTGCTCGCGGGGCTCGGCATCGGCTACATGCCCGACTTCCTCGCGCGCGACGCGCTCGAGCACGGCGCGCTCGTCACCGTGCTCGACGACTACCGGATCGCGCCGGGGCAGTTCTCGATCGTGTGGCCGTCGAGCCGGCAGTTGTCGCCGAAGCTGCGCGTGTTCGTCGATTTCCTGTGCGAACGGCTGTTCAGGTAGTTGCGCCGATCCGCTCCGCTTCCGCCGGCGGCAGCAGCGCGTCGCTGTCGTCCTTCAGCCCGACGCCGGTCAGCCCGAGGCGGCGCGCGTGCGTCATCAGGTAATGCAGCTTGTGCGCGGCGGCCGCGTGCGGCAGCCCCTCGGGCCGCACGTTCGAGATGCAGTTGCGCAGCGCGTCGTGACAGCCGACCTTCGGCGCCCACGTCAGGTACACGCCGAGGCTGTCCGGCGAACTGAGCCCGGGCCGTTCGCCGATCAGCATCGCGACCACCTTCGCGCGCAGCAGCTCGCCGATCTCGTCGCCGAGCGCGACGCGCGCCTGCGTCGCGACCACCACCGGGCCGATCCGCCAACCGTCCGCGTCGAGCCGCGGCCGCACGGCCTGCAACAGCGGCAGCGCCTGCTTCGCGGCGGCGAACGCCGACAGCCCGTCGCCGACCACGAACACGACATCGGGCGCATCGTCGAGCGCCGCCCCGTAGCCGGCCAGCAGCCCGCGGCTGTCGTCCGACAGCTTGCGGCCGAGATCGGGCCGGCGCAGGTAATGGTCGCGGTCGGGCGCGGCGCTCTGCACGCCGAGCGTCGGCAGCAGGCCGGCCGCCTCGATCTCGCGCCGCAGCGCGTCCACGTCGAGCGGCTGGTGCACCGCGTCGCGCGCCTGCGCATGCGACAGGTTGAAGGCCAGCAGCGGCGCGGTCGGCAGGCTGTTGCCCGCGCGGCCGAGCGCGATCCGCGCGTTCGTGAACGACTTCAGTTGCGCCCACGGGTTCTTCTCGACGGCGTCGCTCATACGGACACCCCCATCCAGTCGTTCGCGCCCGCCAGCAGCGGCACACGCGACGTCGCCGCGCGCAGCGCGCCGTGCGCGTCGGCGATCTCCATCGTCTCCAGCCATTCCTCGAACTCGGGCGCGCGGCGCAGGCCGAGCACCTCGCGCACGTAGAGCTGGTCGTGGAACGACGTGCTCTGGTAGTTCAGCATCACGTCGTCCGCGCCCGGAATGCCCATGATGAAGTTGATGCCGGCCGCGCCCAGCAACGTGAGCAGCGTGTCCATGTCGTCCTGGTCGGCTTCCGCGTGGTTCGTGTAGCAGATGTCGCAGCCCATCGGCACGCCGAGCAGCTTGCCGCAGAAGTGATCCTCGAGCCCCGCGCGGATGATCTGCTTGCCGTCGTACAGGTATTCAGGCCCGATGAAGCCGACCACCGTGTTCACGAGGAACGGCTCGAACTTGCGCGCGACCGCATACGCGCGCACTTCGCAGGTCTGCTGGTCGACGCCGAAATGCGCGTTCGCCGACAGCGCACTGCCCTGGCCCGTCTCGAAGTACATCAGGTTGTTGCCGACGGTGCCGCGCTTCAGCGACAGCGCGGCCTCGCGCGCCTCGCCGAGCAGCGCGAGCGAGATCCCGAAGCTCGCGTTCGCCTTCTCGGTGCCCGCGATCGACTGGAACACGAGATCGACCGGCGCGCCCTTCTCGATCGCCGCGATCGTGTTGGTCACGTGCGTGAGCACGCAAGACTGCGTCGGCACGCCGTAACGTTCGCGGAAACCGTCGATCATCGCGAGCAGCTTCACGATCGCCGCGAGGCTGTCGGTGGCCGGGTTGATGCCGATCATCGCGTCGCCGCAGCCGTACATCAGCCCGTCGAGCATCGATGCGGCGATGCCCTTCACGTCGTCGGTCGGGTGGTTCGGCTGCAGCCGCACCGACATCCGGCCGGCCAGCCCGACCGTGTTGCGAAAGCGCGTGACCACGCGGCGCTTGCGCGCGGCCGCGATCAGGTCCTGATTGCGCATCAGCTTCGACACGGCCGCGACCATCTCGGGCGTGAGGCCCGGCGCGATCCGCTCCAGCGCGGCGCCGTCGGCCGCGGGCGACAGCAGCCAGTTGCGGAAATCGCCGACGGTGAGGTGCGAGATGTCCGCGAACGCCTGCGCGTCGTGATCGTCGATGATGAGGCGCGTGACCTCGTCGTGTTCGTACGGGATCACCGCTTCGTTCAGGAACGCCTTCAGCGGCACGCCCGCCAGCGCGATCTTCGCGGCGACGCGCTCCTCCTCGCTCGCCGCCGCGACGCCGGCGAGCTGGTCGCCGGAACGCAGCGGGCTCGCCTTCGCGAGCAGCGTCTTCAGGTCCGCGAAGCGGTACGTGCGCGGACCGATCGTCTCCGTATAGGACATCGTTCGAATCTCCTTGCCAAAAGCCGACGGCGCGCCCGTTCGACGGGGCGCGCCGGATGCCGTCAGGAACGGCCTTTCACGTTCGCCTGCACCGTCGTCATTCCGTTCACTCCTCCAGCAGCGCGTCGCCGGGCGCGCTCGCGCGCTGCGCGCGGGTCGCGAGGAAGTACGCGTAGCCGAGCGCGAGGAACGCGACGAACACCATCGCCACCAGCCCGTTGAAATACACCATCGTGCCGAGGCAGACCAGCGCCGCAAGAATCGCGAATGCCGGGAAGATCGGGTACAGCGGCGCGCGGAACGGCCGCGCCATGTTCGGGTGCGAGCGGCGCAGCTTGAACAGCGACGCCATGCTGACGATATACATCACGATCGCACCGAATACCGACATCGTCACGATGTTCGCGGTGAGCGTCTGTCCGCCGAACTGGATCAGCTCGTCGCTGTAGATCGCCGCGATGCCGACCACGCCGCCCGCGAGGATCGCGCGATGCGGGGTCTTGAAGCGCGGATGCACCTTCCCGAGCCATTCCGGCAGGTAGCCTTCGCGGGCCAGCGCAAAGATCTGGCGCGAATAGCCGAGGATGATCCCGTGGAACGACGCGACCAGCCCGAACAGCCCGAGCCACACGAGCATGTGCATCCAGCCGCTGTTCGCGCCGACGATGTACTTCATCGCCTGCGGCAGCGGGTCGTTGATGTTCGCGAGCTTGGTCCAGTCGCCCGCGCCGCCGGCGAACACCATCACGCCGATCGCAAGCGCCACGAGGGTCAGGATCCCGGCCACGTACGCGATCGGAATCGAGCGCTTGGGGTTCTTCGCTTCCTCGGCGGCCATCGCGACGCCTTCGATCGCGAGGAAGAACCAGATCGCGAACGGAATCGCCGCGAACATCCCGTGGAACGCGCCCACGCTGAAGTGATCGGCGCCCGACCAGCCGCCCTTCGTGAAATTGCTCCACGCGAAGCCCGGCGACACCACGCCCATGAACACCAGCAGCTCGAAGATCGCGAGCAGGGTCACGACGAGCTCGAAGGTCGCCGCGATCTGCACGCCGACGATGTTCAGCGCCATGAACACGAGATACGCGCCCATTGCCGCGTGTTTCGGTTCGAGCCCCGGAAACTGCACGTGCAGGTACGCGCCGATCGCGAGCGCGATCGCGGGCGGCGCGAACACGAACTCGACCAGCGTCGCGGCGCCTGCCAGATAGCCGCCGGTGGGGCCGAACGCGCGGCGCGCATACGCGAACGGGCCGCCCGCGTGCGGGATCGACGTCGTCAGCTCGGTGAAACTGAAGATGAAGGTGGTATACATCGCCGCGACGAACAGTGCGGTGATCACGAAGCCCAGCGTGCCGGCGCTCGCCCAGCCGTAGCTCCAGCCGAAGTATTCGCCGGAAATCACGAGGCCGACCGCGATGCCCCACAGTTGCCAGGTCCCGAGCGTCTGCTGCAGCGCGGGCTGACCGGACGACTTGGCGCCGGCGGCGGGCCGGCCATTCGACTCTGCTTTCATCGGACTCTCTCCTCAAAGGCGCCGGGCCTGCGGACCCGCGCGACTGAGAATCGATGCTAGAGAGTCATTAAACGACGTGTTATCGAAATTCGGCAAAGATCGCGGCTGACGTTTCGCTTGCGAAAACGCCGGCCGCGCGCGTTGCCACGCCGATCCGGCCGCGCGATGCGGCCGGACCGGCCGTGCTTACTGGCCGCCGCCGCGCTGGTTGAACCAGCGGTCGAGCAGCTTGCCGGCCGCCTCGCGGCCGCCGAGGCCGAACGACAGCGCGACCGCCACCGCGATCGCGCCGAGCACGAGGCCGAACGCGAGCTGGACGATTTCGTTCGCGATGCCCATCGCGCGCAGCCCCATCGCGAACACGAGGCCGAGGATCGCGAATTGCGCGATGCGCGCGAACAGCACGCTGTGTTCGCGGTCGGCCTGCTCGATCACGCGGCGCGCAAGGCCCGCGAGCCACACGCCGATCACGAGGATCACGCCGCCCATCAGCACGTGGCCGCCGAATTCGATGAACAGCGTGACGACGTCGCGCACCTGCGAGAAGCCGAGCCGGTTCGCGGCCTCGACCGACGCGAACAGCATCGCGAAGAACACGATCAGCCGCGCGACCAGCACCGACGGCTGCAGGATGCCCGAGAACACGCGCTCGACGCCGAGCAGGGCCGGCAGCCCGTCGACGCCGGCGGCTTCCAGCAGTTTCTGCGCGAGCGACGCGACGAAGCGCGCGAAGTAGAACGTGACGAGCACGATCACGATCGCCGCGACGATGTCCGGCACCGCGCCGAGGAACTGGTTCAGCATGTTGGTCGCGGGGATCGAGATCGCGTCGATCTTCAGCGCGTCGAGCGCGGAGATCAGCGTCGGCACGAACACGAACACGTAGACGATCGTGCCGACCAGGCTCGACACGCGTACGGGCGTCGGGCTGTCGATCCCTTGCGTGAGGCGGTCGGCGCCGGCGGCGACCAGCAGGTTCGTCACGAGGCCGCGCAGCACGCGCGCGACGATCCAGCCGACGAAGCCGATCACCGCGGCCGCGAAGATGTTCGGCACGATCGCGAGCAGCTTGTCGACCATTCCCTGCACCGGCGACAGCAGGCCCGACAGCGCGAACGCCCCGAGGATCGCCGGCAGGAACATCAGGATCACGAGCCAGAACAGGACGTCGCCGAGATAGCCGCTCATCGGCTGCATGCCGGCGCTTTCGGACAGCGTGGCGTCGACCTTGCTGGCTTTCAGCGCGCGGTTCGCTAGGCTGCGCAGCAGCGACGCGATCAGCCACGCGATCAGCGTCAGCGCCGCGCCGCCGATCAGGTTCGGCAGGTAGTTGACGATGTGCGTGACGAGCAGCGAGAACGGATTGGAGACCGCGTACAGGTTGAGCACGTTGAAGATGCCCACCGCGGTGACGAGCAGCACGAGCCAGAACAGGCCGCCGGCGATGATGCGTTCGACGCACGCGCCCTGGCCGGTGCTTTCGTTGATCCGCTGATCGACCTTCAGTGCGTTGAGCAGGCGCAGCGCGCCGGCCCGCACCACCACGGCGATCAGCCAGCCGACTACCAGGATGCCGATCGCGCCGGCGATCTTGGGCAGGTATCCGCCTAGCGTGGTCTGCAGCGACGTGATGAAGCTGGAAGCATCCATTTCTTCTTCTCCCGAAAACGTGGTGGTGCGATTGAACATCGACGAACGACCTGCGTACTTCGAAAAGCGTGGTGCTCCGTCCGAGCAACTTACCCGAGAAAAATGACGCGATCACCCGATTTCACCGTCTTTAACTTTAGTTCTAGATCGCAGCGGGACAAGACCCTATTTCGGTGAAATAAAAAGGGGCGGATTTCGGACCGCTACGCTTTTCCGCAAGATTTGTCCATTCGGGCCGTGCTACCGTGGCGTCGGGTTCCAGCCACGACACGTCGATGCCCGCAGCCGAAACGAAAACCGATCCGCCTGCATGGGTCCGCTACGCGGCGAGCGTGGCGCGTGTCCATGCGTACATCGGCGCGCATCTCGACGGCCCGCTCGACCTGAACCGGCTCGCCGAAGTCGCGTGCCTGTCGCCGTATCACTGGCAGCGCGTCTACCGCGCGCTGTACGGCGAATCGATCGTGCCGACGGTGCGGCGAATGCGGATGGTGCGGGCATCCGAGGATCCGGTCTGCACCGCGCGGCCGCTCGACGAGATCGCGCGGCGCGCGGGCTACGGTTCGACGCACGCTTTCGCGCGGGCGTTTCGCGACGCGTACGGCGTGCTGCCCGCGCAGCACCGGCACCCACCGGCCGATTTATCCGTTACAGAGAGGAGAGGCAGACATGTTCAAGCATGAGGTCGAGATCCGGCGCCTGCCGGAACAGCGCGGCTACGCGGTCGCGCACATCGGCGCGTACATGAAGGCCGGCGACGCGTTCGGGCGGATCGGCGCGTGGGCCGGGCAGCACGGGCTGATCGGCCCGGGCGCGAAGATGATCGGGATTTTCTACGACGATCCGGACACGACGCCCGAAGCGCAGTTGCGCGCGAAAGCGTGCTTCGTGCCGGCCGACGGCGCGCCGGACGTCGCACCCGAGCCGCCGGTGGAGCGTGCGACGATCGCAGGCGGCGAATACGCGGTGCTCCTGCATACGGGGCCGTATGCGGACCTGAAGTCGGCCTATCAGTGGCTCTATGGCGACTGGCTGCGTCACTCGGGCCGCGAAGCCGCCGACGCGCCGCCGTTCGAGCTGTACCTCAATACGCCGATGGACACGGCGCCGGCCGACCTGCGCACCGAAATTCACCTGCCGCTGCGCTGAGCGCCGGGCCGGTGCGCTGAGCGACGGGCTGCTGCGCTGAGCGCCGGACCGCTGCGCTGAGCGCCGGGCTGCTGCGCTGAGCGCCGGACCGCTGCGCTGAGCGCCGGGCCGCCGCGCCGGCCGTCGAACGCAACGTGCCGGCCAATGCTCATGCGCGGCCGGCGCGAACGCACGCAGATCTAAGCAGCTTGCGTCCCGCAGCCGGGACAGAACCGCGCGTCGGCCGCCAGCGCCGCATGGCAGCGGTTGCAAGCCTTGCCGCGTTGCGCCGCGCCGCACTGCGCGCAGAACCGCGCGTCGGCCGCGTTGAGCGCGCCGCAGCCCGCGCACGCGAGCTGGCTCAGCGGCACGTTGCCGCCGTGGCCGCCTCGCCCGCCACCGGCATCGGCCGGCGCCTGCCAGCCCCAGCCGTGGCGATCGCGGCCGCGCGCATCGTGGCCGCCATGCCCGCCCTGGCGCGGGCCGCCGTGATGGCCGTTGCCGCTGCCGGGGCCGCCGTGGCTGCCGGGACCACCGTTTCCGCTGTTTCCGCTGTTTCCGCTGTTTCCGCTGTTTCCGCTGTTTCCGCTGTTTCCACTGTTTCCGTGCCCGCTGCCGTGCCCGCTGCCATGGCCACCGCCGTGGCCGCCGAGCATCCGTTTCAGAAAGCGCATCGCCCGCTCCTCAACGCTTGGCCTGCGCGCCGCCGAACGCCCCGGAGGACGACAGCAGCCGCAAGCCGTTGGCCACGACGAGCAGGCTCGCGCCCGCGTCGGCGAAGACCGCCATCCACATCGTGCCGAGCCCCGCGACCGTCAGGCCGAGGAACACGACCTTCACGCCGAGCGCGAAGCCGATGTTCTGCACCAGCACGCGGTGCGTCGCGCGCGACAGCCGCACGAACGCCGGGATCTTGCGCAGGTCGTCGTCCATCAGCGCGACGTCGGCCGTCTCGATCGCCGTGTCGGTGCCCATCGCGCCCATCGCGAAGCCGATGTCGGCGCGCGCGAGCGCCGGTGCATCGTTGATCCCGTCGCCGACCATCCCGACCGCGCCCGCGCCGCCCGCCGACAGTTCCTCGACCGCCGCGAGCTTGTCTTCCGGCAACTGGTTGCCGCGCGCGTCGTCGATGCCGGCCTGGCGCGCGATCGCCTGAGCGGTATGCGGGTTGTCGCCCGTCAGCATCGCGGTGCGGATGCCGAGCGCATGCAGATCGGCGATCGCGTCGCGGCTCGTGTCCTTGATCGTGTCGGCCACCGCGAAGATGCCGAGCACGCGCGTGTCGTCGACCAGCACGACGACGCTCTTGCCCTGCCGCTCCAGTGCGTCGAGCTTCGCCTCGAGCGCCGCCGAACAACGCTCGAGCTCCTCGACGAGCCGGTGATTGCCCAGCCAGTAGCGCGTGCCGTCGATCGTGCCGCGCACGCCGCGCCCGACGATCGCTTCGAAGTCCTGGACATCGGCGAATGCCGTCGTGCCGGCATCGCGGGCCGCGGCGGCAATCGCCTGCGACACCGGGTGATCGGAGCGCGCGGCGAGGCTCGCGCCGAGGTGCCGCACGCGCGCCGCATCGGCGCCGTCCGCATGAACGTCGAAGTCGGTCTGCACCGGCTTGCCGTGGGTGATCGTGCCGGTCTTGTCGAGCGCGAGCCACGCAAGCTTGCGCCCTTCTTCCAGATAGACGCCGCCCTTCACGAGAATCCCGCGCCGCGCCGCGGCCGCGAGGCCCGACACGATCGTCACCGGCGTCGAGATCACCAGCGCGCACGGGCACGCGATCACGAGCAGCACGAGCGCGCGGTAGATCCAGTCGTGCCACGCGCCGCCCATCACGAGCGGCGGCACCACCGCAACCAGCAGCGCGACCGCGAACACGATCGGCGTGTAGACGCGTGCGAACTGGTCGACGAAGCGCTGCGTCGGCGCCTTCGCGCCCTGCGCTTCCTCGACCGCATGGATGATCCGCGCGAGCGTCGAGTTGGCCGCGACGGCCGTCACGCGGTATTCGAACGAACCCGATTCGTTGATCGTGCCCGCGTACACGGCGTCGCCGGTGGTCTTTTCGACGGGCAGGCTCTCGCCGGTGATCGGCGCCTGGTTGACCGTCGAGCGGCCCGCGACGACTTCGCCGTCCAGCCCGATCCGCTCGCCCGGCTTCACGCGCACGACCGCGCCGAGCGCGACCTGCGCGGCCTCGATCGTGCGCCACGCGCCGTCGGCCTGCCGCACGGTCGCGGTATCCGGCGCGAGCTGCATCAAGCCCTGGATCGCATTGCGCGCACGGTCGAGCGACTTCGCCTCGATCAGCTCGGCGATCGTGAACAGCACCATCACCATGGCGGCCTCCGGCCACTGGCCGATCGCCATCGCGCCCGTCACCGCGATGCTCATCAGCGCGTTGATGTTCAGGTTGCCGTTACGGATCGCGATCCAGCCCTTCTTGTACGTGGTGAGCCCGCACGCGAGCACCGCGGCCAGCGCGAGCGCCGCCGACAGCCACACCGGGAGCCCGGCCCAGGTCGCGCCTTCGGACGCGAGCGCGGCGACGCCGGCGAGCGCCAGCGGCCACCACGGCTTCGCGGGCGCCTCGGCGACGCGCGCCGCCGGGGCGCCGGCCGTGGCGGCCTCCGGCGTCATTCCGAGCGTGCGGATCGCGCCCTCGATCGCCGGCTGCGCGCCGGGCACGTGCTCGACGGTCAGCATCCGCTGCATCAGGTTGAATTCGAGCGCCGACACTTCGCCCATCCCGCCGAGCTTTTTGCGAATCAGCGTTTCCTCGGTCGGGCAGTCCATCTGCATGATCCGGAACGCGGAGCGCACGTGGCCCGACGCGGTCGCCTGCGCGACCGGCAGCGGCGCGAGCGTCAGCGAGGCCGGCGCGCAGCACTCGCCGGCCGCGTGGTCGTGGTCGTGGTCGTGGTCGTGGTCGTGACCGGCATGGTCATGCGCGGCGTGGTCGTGCGAGCACGTGGCGCCGTGTACATGCTTGCCGTCGCCAACATGGTCGCGATCGTGGTCATCACCCGCATCGCCGTGAGCTGCGTGAGCTGCGTGAGCTGCGTGAGCTGCGTGAGCGTGCCCGTGATCGTGATCGTGGCCATGGCCGTGCGCGCGCTCGCCGGCCGCCGGCGCCGCGTCGGCTACGGTCGCCGTCTGCGTGTCGCGCGAATCGGCGCGGCAGGCGTCGGCGCCGCCGGCCTGACGGTGTCGTGGGTCGTGGGGACGCTGGGCGTCGGTCATGACAACCTCCTTTGTGGCTTGACGGTGTAGAGTTAACACCCTGAAGCCACTACAAGGTCAACCCTTACACGGGAGAAAGGCATGAAGATTGGCGAACTGGCCAAAGCGGCCCGCTGCACCCCCGAGACGATCCGTTTCTACGAGAAAGAGGGTCTGATGCCGGACGCGGAGCGCACCGATTCGAACTATCGCAACTACACCGACGTGCACGTCGAGCGGCTGCGCTTCATCCGCAATTGCCGCGCGCTCGACATGGCGCACGACGAAATCCGCGCGCTGCTGCAACTCACCGACACGCCGGCCGATCGCTGCGATTCGATCAATTCGCTGCTCGACGATCACATCGGACACGTCGATGCACGCCTCGCGGAATTGACGCATCTGCGCGATCAGCTCACCGAATTGCGCCGCCGGTGCGTCGGCGAGCATTCGGTCGAGGATTGCGGAATCGTGCACGGCCTCGCGACGATGGAAACCGTCGCGCCGGCCGCGAAGCGCTCGCACCTCGGCTGAAACCCTTGTCAAACAGGATAGTCTTCTTGAGAATAGTTATATTATTACTAGTTATACTTTAACTATTCATGTCTATGAGCCGCCCGTCCCCACTCGCGCTGGCCGTCCTCGCGACGCTCACCGAAACGCCGATGCATCCGTACGGGATGCTGCAGCAACTGAAGGCGCGCGGATACGACGAAGTCGTCAACGTACGGCAGCGTACGAGCCTGTACCAGACGATCGACCGGCTGCTGCGCGACGGGCTGATCGCCGTACACGACACCGAGCGCGACGGCGCGTTTCCGGAGCGCACTCTGTATGCGCTGACCGAAGCCGGGCACACGGCGGGGCAGGCGTGGTTGCATACACTGCTCGCGGAGCCCGCGAATGAATTCCCGGCGTTCGGCGCCGGCCTCGCGTTCCTGCCCCTGCTCGATGCGGAAGATGCGCGCCATCAGCTCGAACTGCGCATCGCCCGGCTCGACGCCGAGCGCGAGCGGCTGGAAGCGCTGCGCGCCACCGCGCAGGCCGATCAGGTGCCGCGCCTGTTCCTGCTGCAAAACGAGCATGCGCTGGTGCTGCTCAATGCGGAGCTCGACTGGGCGCGCAGTGTGGTCGAACACCTGAAGATCGGCGCGCTGCGCTGGGTGGACGGCTGACGCGTCACGAAGGCCGATTCCCGTCGGCAACGGGAATCGCCCTCGTCAAAGCACCTTGCCGGGATTCAGAATCCCGCGCGGGTCGAGCGCGGCCTTCAGGCGCCGCATCAGCCCGATTTCCGCGTCGCTGCGCGTGTACGCGAGATAAGGACGCTTGAGCACGCCGATCCCGTGCTCGGCCGACACCGAGCCGCCCATGTCGCGCACCACCGCATACACGCAGCGATCGAGCGCATCGGCGTCCGCGTCGGTCATCCCGGCCAGCGACACGCCGATATGCACGTTGCCGTCGCCGACATGGCCGAAGAACAGGCACGTGAGCGCCGGCCAGCGCGCGCGCAACGCCGCCTCGCAGCGCTCGGCGAACGTGCCGAGTTCGCCCGTCGGCAGACTCACGTCGAAGTTGACGAGATGGGGCAGCGCATCGATCGCGAGGCCTTCGCGCAGCGTCCACAAATCGCGCGCCTGCCGCTCGGAGCTCGCGAGTACCGCATCGTCGATGAGCGCTGCATCGAACCCCGCGGCCAGCCCCGTTTCGAGCGCATGGTGCGCATCGCCGCCCGGCGCGCTCGTCGCGCATTCGATCAACACCGCGAAACCGCCGTCGCCCGAGAACGGCGCGGTTACACCCGGCGTATGGCGCGCGACGTAGTCGTAGAACGCCGGCCACATCGCCTCGAAACTGACGACCTCCGGCAGCGCGCGCATGCGGTTCCACAGCCCGACCACCGCATCGTAGTCGCGCACGCGGCACAGCGCCGTGGCCGGCGCCGCGAGCAACGGATGCAGCCGCAGCACCGCGCGCGTGATGACGCCGAGCGTTCCTTCGCTACCGATGAACAGGTGCTTCAGGTCGTAGCCGGCGTTGTTCTTCAGCATCCGGTTCATCGACGACACGACCGTGCCGTCCGCGAGCACGACCTCGAGCCCGAGCACCTGCTCGCGCATCATCCCGTAGCGGATCGCGCGCGTGCCGCCCGCATTGGTCGCAAGCATGCCGCCGATCTGGCACGAACCGCGCGCGCCGAGATCGACACCGAACGTGAAGCCCGCCGCTTCAGCGGCGTCCTGCACCGTCTGCAGCGGCGTGCCCGCGCGCACGGTGATCGTGCCGGCCGCCGCGTCGAGCGCCTCGATGCCCGCGAAGCGCTCCATCGACAGCACGGCCTCGCCGCCCAGTGCGACCGCGCCGCGCGCGAGCCCCGTCAGCCCGCCTTGCGGCACGACCGGCTGGCCGAGCCGCATACATGCCGCGAGCGTGCGCGACACGTCGTCGACGCTGCGCGGGCGCACCAGCGCACGCGGCCGCACGCCGGCCGGCTCGTTGTACGCGGTGAAATAACGCGGGTCGATATCGGCCGCGCGCGTGACGAGCGCATCGCCCAGTTCGGCGGCGAGCACGGCATCGCGTGCATCGTCCGGCAGCGGCATGCCGTCCGGTGCGCTGCCCGCGGCGGTCGGGTTCGGGGTCGGCATCGTGCGCGGCCCCGCTTACTTCGTCGAGATGTCGATATCGCCGAAATACTTCAGGCCGAGCGACTTCACCGTGCCGTCCGCCTTCAGCTTGTCGATCGCCGCGTCGAGCTTCGCCTTCAACGCGTCGTCGCCCTTGCGCAGCCCGAACGCGATGCCGCTGCCGAGAATCCTGTCGTCGTGCACCGGCTGGCCGACGAACGAGAAGCCCTTGCCGTCAGGGCGCGACAGGAAGCCGCGCTGGCCGGACGGCGCGAGCACGAGCGTCGCGTCGAGGCGGCCCGCCACCAGATCCGCATACGCCTGGTTCTGGTCCTGGTACGCGACGACCGCGACGCCGGCCGGCTCCCAGTGCGCCTTCGCGAAGGTTTCCTGGATCGACGCCTGCAGCACGCCTACGCGCTTGCCCTTCAGCGATTCCGGCGTCGGCAGCAGGCCGCTGCCGGTGCGCGCGATCAACTGGGTCGGCACGCGATAGATGATCGTCGTGAAGTCGATCGCCTGGCGCCGTTGCTCGGTGGCGTTCATCGCCGAGTTGATCGCGTCGAACTTGCGGCCCTTCAGCGCCGGAATCAGCCCGTCGAACGACGTCTCGACCCATTTGCACGACAGCTTCGCCGTCTGGCAGACGGCATTGCCGACGTCGATGTCGAAGCCCTGCAGGTCGCCGTTCGGCGCCTTCGATTCGAATGGCGGGTATTGCGCTTCGAGGCCGAAACGCAGCGTCGGCGCATCGGCGAGCGCCGCGCCGGAGCCGATTGCGCACGCAAGTGCGAATGCGAGTTTCAGGGTGGCCGTGTGCTTCATCGTGATCTCCTGTGTCTGGTCGATGCGACGTGCCCGTCGCCGGTTGCCCGTCGCCGGTTTTTCTACAGCGAACGCAGTCGCCGCGCGCCTTCGACCAGCGTCGCGTCGTCCTTCGAAAAGCTGAGCCGGATCACGCCGGCGTCGGTGCCGTCGGTATAGAACGCCGACAGCGGAATCGTCGCGACGCGCGCGTCGCGGATCAGGCGCAGCACGAAATCGCTGTCGCTTTCATCCGAGAAGTGGCGAAAGCGCGCGAGCATGAAGAACGAGCCTTCGCTCGGCAGCAGCTCGAAACGCGAATCGGCCAGCTCGCGCGCGAGCAGGTCGCGCTTGGCCTGGTAGAACGCCGACAGGCCGAGATAGCTGTCCGGCCGCGCGAGGATTTCGGCGAACGCGACCTGCATCGGCGTGTCGGCCGAGAACACCATGAATTGATGCACCTTGCGGATCTCGTCCATCAGCTCGGCCGGCGCGAGGCAATGGCCGACCCGCCAGCCGGTCACGTGGAACGACTTGCCGAACGACGACACGATCACGCTGCGCTCGGCCAGCTCGCGGTGGCGCGCGACGCTCTGGTGTCGCGCGCCGTCGAACACCACGTGCTCGTAGACTTCGTCGGACAGCACCACGATGCCCGTGTCGCGCGTGAGCTGCGCGAGCCGCTCGAGATCGTCGGCGGAGAACACCGTCGCGGTCGGGTTGTGCGGCGTGTTGACGATGATCATCCGCGTGCGCGGCGTGATGGCCGCGGCCACCTCGTCCCAGTTCACGCGGAAATGCTCGGGCGACAGCTTGATCGCGACCGGCGTCGCGCCCTGCAGCCGCACGATCGGCGCATAGCTGTCGAACGACGGCTCGAAATAGATCACCTCGTCGCCCGGATGCACGAGCGCGCTGATCGCCGCATAAAGCCCCTCGCTCGCGCTCGCGATCACCGTGATCTCGGTCGCGGGGTCGTAGCGGGCGCCGTACAGCGCCTCGGTCTTCTCGGCGAGCCGCTCGCGCAGCGCGATCACGCCGGCCATCGGCGCGTACTGGTTGTGGCCGTCGCGCATCGCACGCGCGACGCCTTCGACGAGCGCCGGATCGGGCGCGAAATTGGGTGCGCCCTGCGACAGGTTCAACGCATCGTGTTGCGCGGCCAGCTGGCCGATCACCGTGAAGATCGTCGTCCCGACGTCGGGCAGTTTTGAACGGGGCGCGGCGGCGCTTCGCATGACTCCTCCTCCTGATGTCCTTCGGCGGGCCCGCCCTGCGCGGCCCTGCATCTGCCGCATGATTTAGCCCCAGCCAATATCGGCGGACAATCGAAAGTTCGTCATGGCGGCCATGCATTTTTCTCATGGCTCGCGGCGAGAAGTACGCAGCGGCAAGGCTGATCTGCGGCCTCGACATGCGAATCAGGCATTTCCCCTACGAAAGGCTATCCATTCGCCGCCGCGAGGTACGCGAGCAGCACGGCCCGCAGTTCGCGGCGTTGCGCGGCGAAATCGAGCGCCGGCCCGAGCGTCAGCAGCGCCTGCGACAGCCCGCCGTAGCAGATCGTGTGGGCCATCCGCGCGAGCCCGTCGAGCCGCTCGGCCGGCGGCGGGTCGGCCGCGTGCGCGAGCGCGTCGCGCCACAGCGCGACATAGGCGTCGTAATGCCGGCGATAGGCGGTCAGCGGCGACACCTGCCGCTCCAGCGCGAACAGCGCGCCCCACAGCGCCGCGTCGGCAGCGATCGTCTCGACCTGGAGGTCGACCAGCGCGGCGGCGAGCCTGGCCCGCGGCGCGCCGCGCAACCGCTGCACCGTGTCGCGCAGCCGGTCGGCCAGCGCCAGCACGCGGCGGTGGATGCAGAGCGCCGCGAGGCTCTGCTTGTCGCCGAAATACTCGTAGAAGGTGCCGATGCTGACGCCCGCGACGGCCGCGATCTCGCGGATCGTCGCCTTCGCGTAGCCGCGTTCGAGCAAAAGCTGAACGAACGCCTGTTGCAGCGCGTCGGAGCTCGCCTGCGCGCGCGACTGGCGCGGCCGGCGGCGCAACGCGGGCGCGGGTTGCGCCGCCGGCGAGCCGGGCGGCGCCGGAACCTGAACATGTCGCGGCGGCATATTTGCTACTCTGAAATTCAGCAGGGCATCCGTTTACCGGAAGCCGGAACCCGCGCCGAAGCGCCCTCCGCGCGGCACGACGCCGGCTGACCGCGAAGCATGAGACCGGAGACAACCGCGATGATCGACTCGACTCACGCCGTCACGAACCAGTTCGACGAACTCGTCGACTATAACCTCTTCGCGACGGATCTCGCGCTGCGCGGCGCGCTCGCCCGGGCGGGCGCCGACTGGGCCGTGCCGCAGCTCGACGCGTACGGCGCGCGGCTCGGGAGCGCCGACACCGCGCGGCTCGCCGACGAAGCGAACCGCCACACGCCCGAACTGAACGCGTTCGACCGGCGCGGCCGGCGCATCGACCGCGTCGACTTCCATCCCGCATGGCACGCACTGCTCGGCCAGTATCGCCACGAAGGCTTCGTGTCGCTCGCGTTCCGCGACGCGCGCCGCGGCCGCTGGGCCGCGACGGCCGCCGGCTTCTACCTGCACGGCCAGATCGAGGCCGGCACGCTGTGTCCCGCGACGATGACGCAGGCCGCGATCCCCGTGCTGCAGAAGGAGCCGGCGCTGTGGGACCTGTTGCGCGACAAGCTCTACAGCGATGACTACGACCCGCGCGACGTGCCGGTCGCCGACAAGCCCGCGATCTGGTTCGGCATGGGCATGACCGAGAAACAGGGCGGCTCCGACGTGCGCGCGAACACGACGCTCGCCACGCCGGTCGGCGCGGGCGGGCGCGGCGGCGAATACCGGCTGCGCGGCCACAAGTGGTTCTTCTCCGCGCCGATGTGCGACGCGCACCTCGTCGTCGCACGCACCGAAGCCGGCGGCCCGTCGTGCTTCTACGTGCCGCGCTGGCGGCCGGACGGCACGAAGAACGCAGTCGAGATCCAGCGGCTGAAGAACAAGGTCGGCAACCGCAGCAACTCGAGCAGCGAGGTCGAGCTGAACGATGCGTGGGGGATCATGCTCGGCGACGAAGGCCGCGGCATTCCGACCATCATCGAGATGGCCACCACCACGCGGCTGAACTGCGTGCTCGGCAGCGCGGCGATGCTGCGCCAGGGCGTCGTGCAGGCGATCGCCTACACGCGCCAGCGCCATGCATTCGGCCGCGCGCTCGCCGAGCAGCCGCTGATGCGCACCGTGCTCGCCGATCTCGCGCTCGAAAGCGAGGCGGCGCTGTCGCTCGCGATGCGCCTTGCCGACGCGTTCGAACGCGACGACTCGCCGCGCGAACGCGCATGGAAGCGGATCGTCACGCCCGCCGCGAAATTCTGGGTCTGCAAGCGCGCAGTCGAGCTGACCGGCGAGGTGATGGAAGTGTTCGGCGGCAACGGCTACGTCGACGACGGCCCGATCGCGCGCCTCTTCCGCGAGGCGCCCGTCAACTCGATCTGGGAAGGCTCGGGTAACGTGATGTGTCTCGACGTGCTGCGCGCCGTGTCGCGCGAGCCCGACGCGGCCGCCGCGCTGTTCGACGAATTGGCCGACCTCGGCGCGGGCGAACCGCGCATTCGCGCGGCGCTCGACGCGTTGCGCGCGATGCTCGCCGCCCCGGCCGACACGCTCGAGGCATCGGGCCGCGTGTTCGCGCAGCGGCTCGCGATCGTCGCGCAGGCGTGCCTGCTGCGCCGCGATGCGCCGGCGGCCGTCGCCGACGCGTTCGTCGCGACGCGGCTCGCCGCGCCCGACTGGGGCCGCATCGCGGGCGGCTTCGAGCCGCACGCGATCGACGTCGCCGCACTGCTGCAGCGCGCGTACCCGGCCTGACGCCGGCCCGTTCAACCGAATTCGCAGTCGTTCGCCCCGCCCCGGAGCCTCGATGAACCTCGTCGCCGCCCTCGACCGCGCCGCCCGTGCGACGCCCGACAAGCCGTTCCTCGTCAGCGAATCCGCGACGATCACGTATGCGGCCGCGCGCGAGCGTTCGCACCGCGCGGCGGCCGTGCTGAGCGCGCTCGGCGTCGCGGCCGGCGACCGTGTCGCCGCGATGTGCCTCAACACGCCGGCCTTCGTCGACCTGATGTTCGGCGCATGGCGCCTCGGCGCGGCATTCGTGCCGGTCAACCACAAGCTGCAGGCGCCGGAGGTCGACTACGTGCTCGAACACAGCGGCAGCAAGGCGCTGCTGTTCGACGTGACGCTCGCGCCGGTGGTCGAGCGCATCGTGCATCCGGCGCGGCGGCTCGTGACCGAGGGCGAACTCGACGGCGTGCCGAACTTCGACGCGATGTGCGCGACGATGGACGGCCTCGCGGGCATCGAGCCGGCCGACGACGACATCGCGCAGATCCTCTACACGTCCGGCACGACCGGCCGCCCGAAGGGGTGCGTGCACAGTCATCGCACCGTGACGCTCGCGGCGATGCAGGCGGCGCTCGCGACCGGGATCGGCCGCGACGAGCGCACGCTGATGGCGATGCCGATCTGGCATTCGTCGCCGCTGAACAACTGGTTCGGCGGCACGCTGTACGCGGGCGGCACCGTCGTGCTGCTGCGCGAATACCATCCGCTGCGCTTCCTGCAGACCGTCGAGCGCGAGCGCGTGACGCTGTATTTCGGCGCGCCGGTGTCGTATACGCTGCCGCTCGACACGATCGACGGCTTCGCGGCATTCGACCTGTCGAGCGTGCGCGCGTGGCTGTACGGCGGCGGCCCGATCGGCGCCGCGCAGGCCGAACGGCTCGCCCACGCGTACCGCAGCCACCCGTTCTTCCACGTGTACGGGATGACGGAAACCGGGCCGGCCGGCACGACGCTGTATCCGGACGAGCAGATCGCGAAGGCGGGCTCCATCGGCCGCCAGGGCGGCCCGGGCGTCGACCTGCGGGTCGTGCGGATGGACGGCGTCGATGCGCGGCCGGGCGAAACCGGCGAGATCTGGCTGAAGGCCGACTGCATGATGCTCGGCTATCTCGACGACGCGGCCGCGACGCGCGCCGCGTTCACGCCGCACGGCTGGTATCGCACCGGCGACCTCGCGCGGATCGATCAGGATGGCTACCTGTTCATCGTCGACCGGCTGAAGGACATGATCGTCACCGGCGGCGAGAACGTCTATTCGAAGGAAGTGGAGGACGTGCTCGGTGCGCACCCGGACATCGCCGAGGCGGCGGTCGTGGGCGTCCCGCATCCGGACTGGGGCGAGACGGTCGTCGCGCACGTCGTGACGCGGGCGAACGCGGTGCTCGATGCGGATGCGCTGCGCACGTTCTGCGGCGAGCGGCTCGCCGCGTACAAGATCCCGCGCGAATTCACGTTCGTGCAGGCGCTGCCGCGCACGCCGACCGGCAAGCTGCAGAAGTTCCTGCTGCGCGTGCGCGGGGAGTAGCCTCCGCTCACGCCGATAAAAAAAGCCACCGAGCTCGACGGCCCGGTGGCTTTTTTACATGCATGAGCGGCCGGGCAGCGACCTTCGCCGCCGCCCGCGCTTCAGAACATCACGACCGGCTGCTTACTTGCCGCCGATGCTCTTCAGCGGCTTCCACTCGCCCTTCTCGACCTTGTACATCGTGATGCCGCCGTTCTTCAGGTCGCCCTTCGCGTCATACGCGACGTGGGTCGACGTGACGCCGGCCATGTCGGTCTTCGCGAGCACCGGCAGGTACTTCGCCGGGTCGGTCGAATCGGCCTTCTTCATCGCGTTCAGCATCGCCATCGCGCCGTCGTACGCGTACGGCGAGTACGTCTGCACGTCTTCGCCGAAGCGCTTCTTGTACTTGTCGGCGTAACCCTTGCCGCCCGGCATTTCTTCCAGCGGGAGGCCGGCCAGCGACGCGATCGTGCCTTCGGCCGCGTTGCCCGCGATCTTCAGGAACGTCGGCGTCTTCACCATTTCGCCGCTCATCAGCGGTGCGGTGATGCCGAGCGTCTTCATCTGCTTGACCATCGGCGCTGCCTGCGAATCCGCGCCGCCGTAGTAGACGAGGTCCGGCTTGGCCGCCTTCAGCTTCGTGAGAATCGCCTTGAAGTCGACGGCCTTGTCGTTCGTGAATTCACGGTCGACGATCGTCGCGCCGCCGGCCTTCGCGGCCTTCTCGAACTGGTCGGCGAGACCCTGGCCGTAGGCCGTGCGGTCGTCGACGATCGCGATCTTCTTCATGCCGAGATCCTTCGACGCGAACGTGCCGGCCACCGAGCCCTGCTGCGTGTCGGACGTCATCATGCGGAAGGTCGTCTTGTAGCCTTGCTGCGTGTATTCCGGCGCCGTCGCCATCGCGATTTCCGGAATGCCGGCGTTAGCGTAGATGCGCGAGGCCGGAATCGTCGTGCCCGAGTTGAAGTGGCCGAGCATGCCCTTGATGCCGTCGTCGACCAGCTTCTGCGCGACCGTCGTACCCGTGCGCGGGTCAGCCTGGTCGTCCTGCGTGTCGAGCACGAACTTCACGGCCTTGCCGCCGATCTTCGGGTTCGTCGCGTTGAAATCCTCCAGCGCGAGCACGATCCCGTTCTGCATATCCTTGCCGTAGTGCGCCTGCGCGCCCGTCATCGGCCCTGCGTAACCGATCTTCACGTCATCCGCATGGGCCGTCCCCGCCAGCGACATGACCGCGACGAACGTCGCGCCTGCCACCTTTTTCATCGTGTGTTGCATAGCATCTCCTTGGTACCAGGGTAAATGGAGCGGCTTCGGGATCGCCTTGCCGCTTCCTTTGTTTGATCCGAACGGCAAGGATGATCAGCCGATCGTCATCAAATTCGCATTGCCGCCCGCCGCGGCCGTGTTCACGCTCACCGAGCGCTCCGTCAGGAGCCGCTCGAGCGCGTAGTCTTCCGCATCGCCGTTCTCGAACGCGCCCACCGACACGCCCTGCACCGACACGATCGGGCCCGGCCGCTGCGCGACGTCCTTCACGAGCGTCTGCAGCTCGTCGCTGTCGCCTTCGAACAGCACCGCGTCGAACGGCGCGTCGGCCTGCTTGCGCACGGCCGCGTGCGCCTTCAGCGACGCCGGCAGCGCGGCGACCAGCGCCTCGCCCGCCGCGCCGGCGAACAACGCGCGGTTGCCCGTCGCCAGCACCGCCGCGAACTGCGCACGCGCGCCGCCCGGCGTGGCCGCGACACACAGCACCGTGCCGCGCGGGCCGAGTGTATACGTGTTTCGCTCGCCCGTCGGGCCGGTCAGCACGGCGGTCGCGCCGGCCGGCACCTGCGCGAGATAGCCGTCGCAACGCGCGGCCAGTGCCGGCTCGCGCTGCTCGATCAGCCAGTCGCGCAGCGTCGTGAGCGCCGCCGCCGGGTTGCCGCGCGCATCGCTTTCGGTCGCGCCGTCCGCCACCAGCGACTGCGCGAGCGAGCGCGGCAGGCCCGACGGACGCGTCGCGAGCAGGCGCTGCAGGTACAGCGCGCCGCCGGCCTTCGGGCCCGTGCCCGACAGCCCTTCGCCGCCGAACGGCTGCACGCCGACCACCGCGCCGATCACGTTGCGGTTCACGTAGATGTTGCCCACGTGCGCATTCGAGATCACGTGCGCGATCGTCTCGTCGATCCGCGTGTGGATGCCCAGCGTCAGCCCGTAGCCGGTCGCGCGGATCTGCTCGAGCAGCTTGTCGAGCTGGTTGCGGCGGTAGCGCACCACGTGCAGCACGGGGCCGAACACTTCACGCTTCAACTCGTCGATGCTGCCGATCTCGATCAGCGTCGGCGGCACGAACGTGCCGTGCGCGCAGGTCTCGGGCATCGGCAGTTGCGTGACCGCGTGGCCCTTGTCCTTCATCGCCGCGACGTGCGTGTCGATCGTCTGCTTCGCTTCGGCGTCGATCACCGGGCCGACGTCGGTCGACAGCCGGTCGGGGTTGCCGAGCGTCAGCTCGTGCATCGCGCCCTTGAGCATCGTCAGCGTGCGGTCCGCGACGTCGTCCTGCAGACACAGAACGCGCAGCGCCGAACACCGTTGACCGGCCGAGTCGAACGACGACTGCATCACGTCCGCGACGACCTGCTCCGCGAGCGCCGACGAGTCGACGATCATCGCGTTCTGGCCGCCCGTTTCGGCGATCAGCGGAATCGGCTTGCCGTCCGGATCGAGGCGCGCGGAGAGCGTCTTGTTGATCAGGCGCGCGACTTCGGTCGAACCCGTGAACATCACCGCACGCGTGCGCGGATCGGCGACCAGCGCCGCGCCGACGGTCTCGCCGGTGCCCGGCAGCAGTTGCACCGCGCCGGCCGGCACCCCGGCCTCGCGCAGCAGGCGCACGGCTTGCGCGGCGATCAGCGGAGTCTGTTCGGCCGGCTTCGCGAGCACCGTGTTGCCGGCGGCCAGCGCCGCGGCCACCTGGCCCATGAAGATCGCGAGCGGGAAGTTCCACGGGCTGATGCAGACCACGGGGCCGAGCGGACGGTGCGTGTCGTTCGAGAATTCGCCGCGGATCTGCGCCGCGTAGTAGCGCAGGAAGTCGACCGCTTCGCGGATCTCGGCGATCGCGTTAGGCAGCGACTTGCCGGCTTCGCGCACGATCAGGCCCATCAGCGTGTGCATCTGCGCTTCGAGCAGGTCGGCCGCGCGCACCAGGCAATCGGCGCGCGCGTCGACCGGCGTCGCCTGCCAGATCGGGGCGGCGGCCACCGCGTGCGCGAGCGCCGCGCTCACGTGTTCGGCCGTCGCTTCGCTGACCGTGCCGACCACGTCGCGCTGGTCGGCCGGGTTGCGCACGTCGCGTGCCGGTGCGTCGGCGAGCGCGTCGTCGGCGAGCATCGGCGCCGCGCGCCACGGATGGTGCGCGCTCGCGAGCAGCGCGGACGACAGCGACGCGAGACGGTGTTCGTTCGACAGGTCGAGGCCCATCGAGTTGGGACGCTCGTCGCCATACAGGTTGCGCGGCAGCGGGATCTTCGCGTGCGGCGCGCCGAGCGGCACGACCTTCGATGCTTCGTCGGCCGGATCGGCGACCAGTTCCTTCACCGACACCGTCTTGTCGGCGATACGGTTCACGAACGACGTGTTCGCGCCGTTTTCCAGCAGACGGCGCACGAGGTACGCGAGCAGCGTCTCGTGCGTGCCGACCGGTGCGTACACGCGGCACGGACGGTTCAGCTTGTCGCGGCCCGTGACTTCCTCGTACAGCGGCTCGCCCATCCCGTGCAGGCACTGGAATTCGTACTGGCCCGGGTAGTAGTTCTGGCCCGCGAGCTGGTAGATCGCGGCCAGCGTGTACGCGTTGTGCGTCGCGAACTGCGGATACACGGCATCCGGCGCCGCGAGCAGCTTCTTCGCGCACGCGAGGTACGACACGTCGGTGTAGATCTTGCGCGTGTAGACCGGATAGCCTTCGAGGCCGTCGACCTGCGCCCGCTTGATTTCGGTATCCCAGTACGCGCCCTTCACCAGACGGATCATCAGGCGGTGACGGCTGCGGCGCGCGAGATCGATCAGGTAGTCGATGACGAACGGGCAGCGCTTCTGGTAGCCCTGCACGACGAAGCCGATGCCGTTCCAGCCCGCGAGCTCCGGATCGAAACACAGCGCCTCGAGCAGGTCGAGCGACAGTTCGAGGCGGTCGGCCTCTTCCGCGTCGATGTTCAGCCCGATGTCGTAGCGGCGCGCGAGCAGCGCGAGCGCACGCACGCGCGGCAGCAGTTCGCTCATCGTGCGGTCCTGCTGCGAGCGCGAGTAGCGCGCGTGCAGCGCCGACAGCTTGATCGAGATGCCCGGGCCTTCGTAGATGCCGCGGCCGCCGGCCGCCTTGCCGATCGCATGGATCGCCTGTTCGTACGACGCGTAGTAGCGCAGCGCATCCTCTTCGGTCGTTGCCGCTTCGCCGAGCATGTCGTACGAATAGCGGAAGCCGCGCGCTTCGTACTTGCGGCTGTTCGCGAGTGCTTCGGAGATCGTTTCGCCGGTGACGAACTGCTCGCCCATCAGGCGCATCGCCATGTCGACGCCCTTGCGGATCAGCGGCTCGCCGCCGCGGCCGATCAGGCGCGTGAGCGCCGACGACAGGCCCGCTTCGCTGTTGGTCGTCACGAGCTTGCCGGTGATCATCAGCCCCCACGTCGCCGCGTTCACGAACAGCGACGGCGCGTGGCCGACGTGCGAGCGCCAGTCGCCCTTGCTGATCTTGTCGCGGATCAGCGCATCGCGCGTCGCGCGATCGGGAATACGCAGCAGCGCTTCGGCGAGACACATCAGCGCAACGCCTTCCTGGCTCGACAGCGAGAACTCGTGGATCAGCCCTTCGACGCCGCCGCCCGAGCTCTTCTCGCGCAGCGTCTCGACCAGCTTCGTCGCGAGCGCCTGCGCGTCCGCCTGCAGGTTCGCGGGGAGACGCGCCTGGCCGAGCAGGAACGGCACGCATTCCGGTTCCGGGCGGCGGTACGCGGCCGTGATCGCCGCGCGCAGCACCGATTGCGGCTGCACGTTCTGCGCGAACTCGAGGAACGGATGCGACGAGTTGTCGTCGTCGCCGTCCGCGGCCTGCCCGTCGGCGAGCTCCGTCACGCCGCTGTGGCCCGACAGCTCGGCCGGCAACTGGCCGTGCTCGATCCGCTCGAGATACGCGAAGATCGCCTGCTTGATCAGCCAGTGGGGAGTGCGCTCCAGACGCGCGGCGGCGTCCTTGAGGCGCGAGCGGAGAAGGTCGTCGACTTTGACGCCGAGAGTCGTGCTTGCCATGGTGGGTTCGTGCGCCGGTGCGAGCCCGGCAATGTGGTGTAAGAGGATGCGCGAAATCCTACGGCACGCAATAAAAAGGTGCAACCAAATTGAGAGGCAGGTTGCACCCATAAGTTATTCAATATAATCAGACACTTATCCGGTTGCAACCTAGGGGTTGCCCGTGGTCTCGGGATCGGTGTTTTCCCTGATCGCGCCGGTTCGGCGGGCGTGTGCAACCCTCGGCATGCGCTAAAGCGACCGAAAACGGGTTGCACTGGGGTGATGTGGTGCGGTGCCGGCGTCGGGCACGCGACGGCGGAAGACGGTTCCGGGCTTCCGGGCTTCCGGGCTTCCGGGCTTCCGGGCTTCCGGGCTTCCGGGCTTCCGGGCTTCCGGGCTCCCTGGCTCCCTGGCTCCCTGGCTCCCTGGCTCCCTGGCTCCCTGGCTCCCTGGCTCCCGGGCTCCCGGGCTTCCTGGCCTCCTGGCTTCCGGCAGCGGCCCACACGGCGCCCTCGGCCACGCCGCTCAGATATCCAGCGGATCGACCTCGACGCTCCACCGCAACACGCCCTTCAGCGCGCGCAGCTCCGGCAGCCATGCGCGCAGCGCATGCTGCAGCGCCGCCCGCGACGCGCTTTCGAGCAGCAGTTGCGCGCGGTGGACGTTCGCGACCTTCACGATCGTCATCGGCACCGCGTCGTACACGGTCACACGATCGGCGCCCGGCAGCCCCGGCAACGCGGCCGCGGCCTGCAGCAGGAACGCGAGCGCCGCGTCGAGCGTGCGGCCTTCGGCGCGCAGCAGCGCCTGGTAGACGAACGGCGGCAGGTGCGCGTCGCGACGCTCGCCGAGCGTCGAATTCGCGAAGCCCACGTAGTCCTGCCGCCCGAGCGCGTGGTACAGCGCGTGACGCGGGTAGCGCGTCTGCACCATCACCTCGCCCGGCAGCCCGGCACGCCCCGCGCGACCGCTCACCTGCATCAGTTGCGCGAACAGCCGCTCGCTCGCGCGGAAGTCGTGCGAGAACAGCGCGGTATCGGCATTGAGCACGCCGACGAGCGACACGCGCTGGAAATCGTGCCCCTTCGCGATCATCTGCGTGCCGACCAGGATGTCGACTTCGCCCGCGTGCACGTCCGAGAACAGTGCCTGCGCACTGCCCTTGCGGCGCGTGCTGTCCGCGTCGATCCGCAGAATCCGCGCGCCCGGCACGGCCTCGGCGAGCGCCTCCTCGATGCGCTGCGTCCCGCGTCCGAGCGGCGCGATATCGACGTTCCCGCACTCGGGGCACGACCGCGGAATGCGCGCTTCCCAGCCGCAGTGATGGCAGCGCAGCGCGTGCTCGGGCTTGTGCAGCACGACGTAGGCGCTGCAGCGCGGACAGCCGGCCACCCAGCCGCATGCGTCGCACGCGAGCTGCGGCGCGTAACCGCGCCGGTTCAGGAACACGAGGCTCTGTTCGCCGCGTTCGAGCCGCGCCTTCAGCGCCGCGACGAGCGGCCCCGACAGCCCGCCCATCGACGCGCGCCCGCGCCGCCGCTCTTCTTCGAGGTCGATCAGCCGCACGGTCGGCAGCGTCGCGTCGGCCACCGCGCGGCGCGACAGCGTGAGCCGCGTGTAGCGCCCCTGCTCGGCCTGCCACCAGGTTTCGAGCGACGGCGTGGCCGAGCCGAGCACGACCGTGATGCCGAGCTGTTTCGCGCGCCACACGGCCAGGTCGCGCGCCGAATAGCGCAGCCCTTCCTGCTGCTTGTACGCGGGCTCGTGCTCTTCGTCGACGACGATCAACGCGAGCGTCGGCATCGACGCGAGCACCGCGAGGCGCGTGCCGAGCACGATCCGCGCACGGCCCGTGTGCGCGGCGAGCCAGTTGCGCGCCCGCTCGCCTTCGGCAAGCCCGCTGTGCAGCGTGACGATCGCATCGTCGGCGAGCGCGCCCGCGAAGCGTGCGCGAAACGCGGCCTCGAATTGCGGCGTCAGGTTGATTTCGGGCACGAGCACGAGCGCCTGCGCGTCCGGCCGCGCGTCGAGCAGCGACGCGAGCGCATGCAGATAGACCTCGGTCTTGCCGCTGCCCGTCACGCCGTGCAGCAGGAATGGCGCGAACCCCTGCGCGGCGCGGAGCGCGTCGAGCGCCTCGGCCTGCTGGTCCGTCAACGCCGGCGGCACAGCGCGTCCACCGTTTGTCGACAGGTTATCCACAGGTTTGGTCACAGGCGCATCGGCCCAGCCGATCTCCTCGACGTCCACCCAGCCGCGCGCCGCCCAGTCGTCGAGCGTCGCGGCCGCCTTCGGATGCAGCGCACGCGCGTCGGGCAGCGTCAGCGAGCCGGTATCGACGAGCGCCTGCGCGAGCCGGCGCAGCGCGGCGCCGCGCGCGGGCAACGCATCGGGCAGCGCCGCGCGGCCGGCTTCGGTCGGCCGGTAGCGTACTTCCGGCGCGAGCAGCCGCCCCCAGCGCCCGGCGTCGCGCAACGCCTGCGGCAGCGCCGGCAACGCGACTTCGCCGCGCCCGCGCTGATAGTAGTCGGCGGCGAACGACACGAGCGCGAGCCAGTCGGCCGACAAGGGCGGCAGGTCGGCGCAGATCGCATCGACCGCGCGCAGCCGCGACGGCGGCACATCGGTGTGAGTGGTGACTTCGCAGACGAGCCCGACGGCCTGCCGCTTGCCGAACGGCACCTGCACGAGCGTGCCGGGCATGGGCGCCGGCTGCACGTCGCAGCGGTAGTCGAACAGGGTCGCGAGCGGATGGTCGAGCGCCACGCGCAGGTAGGTGCCGCTCATCGACATGCTCCGGCAGCGGCGGCATGCGGCGGACAGACGGCTTGCATCCTCGCCCGCACCGCGACGGCGAACTTAAAGTAAAACTTCAGATTCGGCGCTAAGTTTTGGATTCGCATTAGGAATCGCCGTATACCCTGCCACAGCCTGTGGATAACTTTGTTGAGAACTCGCCGCTCAACGGCCGCAACGCGCGCGGGGCCGCGCTTTCCGCTGTTTTTCGCCGCTTGCCGCGGGGCCCCGCGAAGCCTTATTCCATAAGGCTGCTATTCAAATTACCTAACCATAGCGAGATAAATTGACCGATACGGGGCTCTACCGCGCTGCAACGTGGAAAATGTGTATAAGTCAAGTCTTGACAAGCACCGAATCGGCAACGGGAGCGGGGTTGCGTCTTGTTTAGTTTCAGAAACGAAACACCGTCATTCCGCAACGCAGCATGGCGGCGCTTGCGTTCAGCTCGCCGTTCCGCTACGGATCGCGCGGCTGTGGGTATGCACTTCGTCGACGAGTTCGGCGACGTGATCGGGCGACGTGAATTGCGAAATACCGTGCCCGAGGTTGAACACGTGGCCCGGATGGTTGCCGTAGCTGTCGAGCACCGCGCGCGCCTGTTCGCGCACCGCCGCCGGCGGCGCGAACAGGATCGTCGGATCGAGGTTGCCCTGCAGCGCCACGCGCCCCGCGACGCGCTCGCGCGCGGCGCCGAGGTTGACCGTCCAGTCGAGCCCGACCGCGTCGACGCCGGTCGCCGCGATCTCCTCGAGCCACAGCCCGCCGCCCTTCGTGAACGTGATCACCGGCACGCGCTCGCCGTCGTGCTCGCGCTTGAGCTGCGACACCACGCGGCGGATGTAATCGAGCGAGAAGCGCTGGTACGCGCCGTCGGCCAGCGCGCCGCCCCACGTATCGAAGATCATCACGGCCTGCGCGCCCGCTTCGATCTGTGCGTTCAGGTACGCAGCCACCGCCTGCGCGTTCACGTCGAGGATCCGGTGCATCAGGTCGGGGCGCGAATACGCCATCGACTTCACCGTGCGGAAATCGTCCGAGCCGCCGCCTTCGACCATGTAGCACGCGAGCGTCCACGGGCTGCCCGAGAAACCGATCAGCGGCACGCGCTGACGGCCCTGGCCGTCGGTGAGCGCGCGGCGGATCTCGCGCACGGCGCCCGTCACGTAGCCGAGCGTCTCCTCGATGTCCGGCACCGCGAGCTTCGCGACGTCGGCCTCGGTGCGCACCGGATGCGCGAACTTCGGCCCTTCGCCGACCTGGAAGTCGAGGCCGAGCCCCATCGCGTCGGGAATGGTCAGGATGTCCGAGAACAGGATCGCGGCGTCGAGCGGAAAGCGCTCGAGCGGCTGCAGCGTCACTTCGGTCGCGTAGTCGGGATTCTTCGCGAGGCCGAGGAAGCTGCCGGCGCGCGCGCGCGTCGCGTTGTATTCGGGCAGGTAGCGGCCGGCCTGGCGCATCAGCCAGATCGGCGTGTAGTCGGTCGGCTCGCGCAGAAGCGCACGCAGGAAGGTGTCGTTGAGCAGGTTATGGGCCACGGTAGGAGCGACGATGCGAAGGCAAAGCGGCATTTTACCGGACAGCCGCGATCGGACTGCGCATGCCGATGCGATGGCGGCCATATGACGCGCGCGATGGCTCCGTTATGATCGGACGCTCATATCGAACCGAACGAAGGAGGAGACCGATGAAGACATTCGCCACGCTCGCCGCAGCCGCGTTGCTGTGCTGCACCGCCGCGCACGCGCAGACCGCGGCCGGCACCGCCACGACCGCGCCGGCCGCCGGCTCGCGGCTCGACGACGTGCTCGCGCGCGGCGCGCTGCGCGTGTGCACGACGGGCGACTACAAGCCGTATTCGTACTACCGGGCGGACGGCCGCTTCGAGGGCATCGACATCGACATGGCGGAATCGCTCGCGAAATCGCTCGGCGTGAAGACCGACTACGTGAAGACGAGCTGGTCGAACCTCGCCAACGACTTCGTCGCGAAGTGCGACATCGCGGTAGGCGGCGTGTCGACGACGCTCGAGCGCCAGAAGCGCGTGTTTTTCACGCAGCCGTACGTGGTCGACGGCAAGACGCCGATCGTGCGCTGCGCGGATGCCGACAAGTACCAGACCGTCGCGCAGATCGACCGGCCCGAGACGCGCGTGATCGTGAATCCGGGCGGCACCAACGAGCGCTTCGCGAAGCAGTTCTTCGCGCACGCGAAGCTGGCCGTCTATTCGGACAACGTGACGATCTTCAAGCAGATCCTCGCGGGCAAGGCCGACGTGATGGTGACGGATGCATCCGAGACGCTGTTGCAGCAAAAGCTGAATCCGGGCCTCTGCTCGGTGCACCCGGACAAACCGTTCCAGTTCGGCGAGAAGGCGTACATGGTGCCGCGCGGCGACGTCGTGTTCCAGCAGTACGTCGACCAATGGCTGCATCTTGCGCTGTCCACCGGTGAATATCAGGCAATTTCGGACAAGTGGCTGAAGTAAGCGGGCCTGCGCCATGGCGGCCGATCGCGGGCACCGACCCCGCGGCGGCCGGGCGGCGATCGCTCGTCTCGGCGGCGGCCGGCATGCCGCCGTTACATCTTCCCTTCGCGCCGCGGCGCCCGCTCTCGGTGCAAAACCCGTCGGATTGGCCGAACGGCCGACTTTCGCGCGTATCGATCACGTTTCAAAATCTTTCTGACGAATGAATCGTAATGCGCAGTATCGATCGCGCCATGCACTTTCTCGCGTGAAAATCGGCAATTCATCGCGCCCGAGACACGTGAAAAACGCATCGCGCGCATACCTTGAAAACGCGGCGGAAAATATGGGTAAAAATGACCTTTTTCAGGACCCCGAAAACAGCAAAAAATCCCGGAAAGCCTTATCTGGCGGGCGTTACAACCTGAAACACTTTGTTACCGCGACGGGTCATTAATTCGCCCACAATGGGCCTCAACGGTTTCAACACGGATGCGGTCTCGTGTGCCAAGTGTGAGCGGACGCGAAGCGCTGCGAGCCAGTCGGTCACGTACCGAAGCCCTTCCGAGGGGCATCCCTGTTGGAGTCGTTTCCGGCTCCCCGCCGGACACGGTTTCATCTTTGGTCTCCTCGCGCTAACCCCGTAGCGTGTGGTTTTTAGCGGGCTAATAAGCCCGCTTTTTTTCGTCCATCGAAAACGTAGCGACCTGCATGATCGGCCCGCAGGCCGCCATGTTCCTCCCGCATTTTCGCGCATCGTCCCGCTTCAAGCGGTCTTCTGCACGTCGAGCTTCAGCTCCTCGATCATCCGGTCGCGCATCACGAACTTCTGCACCTTGCCCGTCACCGTCATCGGCAGTTCGTCGACGAAGCGGATATAGCGCGGAATCTTGTAGTGCGCGATCTGCCCGTTGCAGAACGCGCGCACGTCGTCCTCGGTCATCTGCTCGTCCGCGCGCAGCACGATCCACGCGCACAGCTCCTCGCCGTACTTCGCATCGGGCACGCCGAATACCTGTGCGCTCTGGATCTTCGGATGCCGGAACAGGAATTCCTCGATCTCGCGCGGATAGACGTTCTCGCCGCCGCGAATCACCATGTCCTTCAGGCGGCCGACGATGTTGCAGTAGCCGTCCTCGTCGAGCGTCGCGAGGTCGCCCGTATGCATCCAGCCGTCGATCAGCACCTCGCGCGTCTTTGAGTCGTCGTCCCAGTAGCCGAGCATCACCGAATAGCCCTTCGTGCACAGCTCGCCCGTCGCGCCGACCGGCACGATGTCGCCGGCCGGATCGACGATCTTCACTTCGAGATGCGGCTGGATGCGGCCGACCGTCGTCGTGCGCTTTTCCAGCGGATCGTCGGTCGAGCTCTGGAACGACACGGGGCTCGTCTCCGTCATCCCGTACGCGATCGTGATTTCGGAAAGATGCATCTGCGACACGACGCGCTTCATCGTCTCGATCGGGCACGGCGAGCCTGCCATGATCCCGGTGCGCAGCGTCGACAGGTCGAATTTCGCGAATTCCGGATGATCGAGCTCCGCAATGAACATCGTCGGCACGCCGTGCAGCGCGGTGCAGCGTTCTTCGGCCACCGCTGCGAGCGTCGCGACCGGGTCGAACGCTTCGCCGGGGAACACCATCGCGGCGCCCTTCGACACGCATGCGAGCACGGCCAGCACCATCCCGAAGCAGTGATAGAGCGGCACCGGGATGCAGAGCGAATCCTGTTCGGTGAAACGCATCGCCATCGCGATCGAGCGCGCGTTGTTGACGACGTTGCGGTGCGTGAGCGTCGCGCCTTTCGGGCTGCCGGTCGTGCCGCTCGTGAACTGGATATTGATCGGATCGTGGGCCTCGAGCGTCGCGCCGATCGCATCGAGCAGCGCCGGATCGACGGCCTGGCGCCCGCGCGCCATCACGTCCGCGAAGCGGAACATGCCGGCGGGCGCCGCCTCGCCCATCGACACGACCGTGCGCAGGCTCGGCACGCGCGCCGCGTGCAGGTCGCCCGGCGTCGCGCTCGCGAGCTCCGGCGCGATGGTCTGCAGCATCTCGACGTAGGCGGACGTCTTGAAGCGCTCGGCCGCGATCACGGCCTTGCAGCCGACCTTGTTCAGCGCGTATTCGAGTTCCGACAGCCGGTAGGCCGGATTGATGTTGACGAGCACCGCGCCGATCCGCGCGGTCGCGAACTGCGTGAGCAGCCATTCGCTGCGGTTCGGCGACCAGATGCCGACGCGGTCGCCCTTCACGATCCCGAGCGCGGCGAGCCCCGCGGCCAGCACGTCGACCTCGTTCGCGAACTCGCGCCAGGTCCACCGCACCTGCTGCTCGCGGAACACGACGGCCGGACGATCGGGAAAGCGGCCGGCCGTGTCGAGCAGGAACCGGCTGATCGTCGCTTCGGATAGCGGCACGTCGGTTGCGCCGCGCACGTACGACAGTCCGTTTTCGGGCGCGATCAGCGCCCCCTTGCCAAGGTCTGCTGCCATCGATGTCTCCGTCCGTTTTTGTCTGATCGGCCCGCGCGTGCGCCGCGCCCGTCTCCGCCGCAACGATCGCGACGGCCAGCCTCACCGCGGATGATGCCGCGCTCCGCTGACGACACTCTGACATCGAATCGCGGCGGACGGGTGAAATAGCACGACCGGACGATACGATCCGGCCCGCAAAAAGACGGACGAAAACCGCAGACGAAAAAAAAGCAGCCCGAAGGCTGCTTTCTTTCGCGGGATACGCGGCGCGGCTCAGTGCCGGCTGCGAATCTTCGCCAGACGCTGGATCGCCTCGAGCTGCGCCATCGCGGTCGCGAGCTCGGATTGCGCTTTCGCGAGGTCGAGATCCGACTTCGCGTTCTGCAGCGTTTCCTCGGCGCGCTTGCGCGCTTCCTCGGCCTTCGCCGAGTCGAGATCCTTGCCGCGGATCGCGGTATCGGCGAGCACCGTCACGGCGCCCGGCTGCACTTCGAGAATGCCGCCCGCGACGAACACGAATTCGTCGTTGCCGCCCTCGACTTCGATGCGCACCGCACCCGGACGAATCCGCGTGATCAGCGGCGTGTGGCCCGGCAGGATGCCCAGCTCACCCGCTTCGCCCGGCAGCGCGACGAATTTCGCCACGCCCGAGAAGATCTGCTCTTCCGCGCTGACGACGTCTACTTTGATGGTTGCCATATCGACTCCTGTCGATCGGTGTCGGCGCTTTGGCGCTTACTCCGATCCCATGCCGTGGTTGGCGAGAGTTGGCGCTTCAGCGCTTACTCTCGGCCCGCGGCGCTCTCATGCACGGCGGGTTGAGCATGTTGCGGCCGGCACGTGCCGGCCGGAACCTCAGTCAACGACGACTGACATCCCGGCCGACACGCGTCAGCATGCGACTCACTCAAGCCCTTACTGGATCTTCTTGGCCTTTTCGAAGGCTTCGTCGATCGTGCCGACCATGTAGAACGCCTGTTCCGGCAGGTGGTCGCACTCGCCTTCGACGATCATCTTGAAGCCACGGATCGTTTCCTTCAGCGGCACGTACTTGCCCGGCGAGCCCGTGAACACTTCTGCAACGTGGAACGGCTGCGACAGGAAACGCTGGATCTTACGTGCGCGCGCGACCGACAGCTTGTCTTCCGGCGACAGTTCGTCCATGCCCAGAATCGCGATGATGTCGCGCAGTTCCTTGTAGCGCTGCAGCGTCTGCTGCACGCCGCGCGTGATCGAGTAGTGCTCTTCGCCGATCACGTTCGGGTCGATCTGGCGCGACGTCGAGTCGAGCGGATCGACTGCCGGGTAGATACCCAGCGAAGCGATGTCACGCGACAGAACGACGGTTGCGTCCAGGTGGCCGAAGGTGGTGGCCGGCGACGGGTCGGTCAAGTCATCCGCAGGGACGTACACGGCCTGAACCGACGTGATCGAGCCCTTCTTGGTCGACGTGATGCGCTCTTGCAGCTTGCCCATTTCTTCAGCCAGCGTCGGCTGATAGCCCACTGCCGACGGCATACGGCCGAGCAGTGCCGACACTTCGGTACCGGCCAGCGTGAAACGGTAGATGTTGTCGACGAAGAACAGCACGTCGAGGCCTTCGTCACGGAAGTGCTCGGCCATCGTCAGGCCGGTCAGCGCGACGCGCAGACGGTTGCCCGGCGGCTCGTTCATCTGGCCGTACACGAGCGCGACCTTGTCGAGAACGTTCGAGTCCTTCATTTCGTGGTAGAAGTCGTTCCCTTCACGGGTACGCTCGCCCACGCCCGCGAACACGGAGTAACCGCCGTGCTCCTTCGCGATGTTGTTGATGAGCTCCATCATGTTGACGGTCTTGCCCACGCCTGCACCACCGAACAGACCGACCTTGCCGCCCTTTGCGAACGGGCAGATCAGGTCGATGACCTTGATGCCCGTTTCGAGCAGTTCGGTCGACGGCGACAGTTCGTCGAACGCCGGCGCCTTCTGGTGGATCGAACGCGTCACGTCGCTGGCGATCGGGCCAGCCTCGTCGATCGGACGGCCGAGCACGTCCATGATCCGGCCGAGGGTCGGCTTGCCGACCGGCACCGAGATCGGCTTGCCCGTGTTCTTCACGACCAGGCCGCGGCGCAGGCCGTCGGATGCACCCAGACAGATGGTGCGGACCACGCCGTCGCCCAGCTGCTGCTGGACTTCGAGCGTCAGTTCCGAGCCATCGAGCGTCAGCGCGTCGTAGATCTTCGGCATGGTTTCGCGCGGGAATTCCACGTCGATAACGGCGCCGATGCACTGTACGATCTTGCCTTCTACCAAAGCAGCAGTACTCATCGCTTTTCCTTTAAATACCTGATTCTTTACTCGCGCAAAGGCGCAGTTTCCCGAGCGTCAAATTCCCGCGCGCGCTTAAACAGCAGCAGCGCCGCCGACGATCTCCGACAGTTCTTTCGTGATCGCGGCCTGACGGCTCTTGTTGTAAACCAATTGCAGCTCGCTGATCACCGTCTTCGCGTTGTCCGAAGCAGCCTTCATCGCGACCATTCGCGCCGATTGTTCCGACGCCATGTTTTCCGCCACGGCCTGGTACACGAGCGCCTCGACGTAACGCACGAGCAGTTCGTCGACCACCGCGGGCGCATCCGGTTCGTAGATGTAGTCCCACGCCGTGGACGGCGTGTCGCTGTCGCCCTCGAGACGATCCGACGACAGCGGCAACAGCTGTTCGATCACCGCTTCCTGCTTCATCGTGTTGATGAAGCGCGTGTACCCGATATAGACAGCCGACAGCTTGCCTTCCGAGTACTGATCGAGTTGCGTCTTCACTGCGCCGATCAGCTTGTCGAGATGCGGCGTATCGCCGAGATGCACGACCTGCGAGATCACCTTCGCGCCGAAACGATTCAGGAACCCGAGGCCCTTGCCGCCGATCGCGGTGGCTTCGACCTTCTGGCCCTTCTCTTCCAGCTCCTTGAACTTCTGCAGCGTGGCGCGCAGCACGTTCGTGTTCAAGCCGCCGCACAGACCCTTGTCGGTCGTGACGAGGATGATGCCGGCCGTGTTCGCGCCGTCGTTCGCCACCATGAACGGGTGGCGGTACTCCGGGTTCGCGCGGCCCATGTGCGCGGCGATGGCGCGGACCTTCTCCGCATACGGGCGGGCAGCGCGCATGCGTTCCTGCGCGCGACGCATCTTCGATGCGGCCACCATCTCCATCGCCTTCGTGATCTTGCGCGTGTTTTGCACGCTCTTGATCTTCCCGCGAATTTCCTTCATTCCAGCCATAGCTTGCTCCTTGACCGAAGCGGCGCGGGCGCGTTATGCGGCCCGCGCCGCTTCAAGGTGTCCCTCGCGGATCAATAGGCACCGGACTTCTTGAAGGCGTCGAGCGCGGCGCGCAGCGCGCCTTCGTCGTCCTTCGACAAGTCCTTGTTGTCTTCGATGCGCTTGATGAGGTCAGCGTGGCTCGTCTTCAGGAATTCGCGCATGCCCTTCTCGAACGGCAGCACGTCCTTGACGTCGATGTCGTCGAGGTAGCCATTGTTCGCAGCGAACAGCGACACGGCCAGCTCCCACACCTGCAGCGGCTGATACTGCGGCTGCTTCAGCAGTTCCGTCACGCGGCGGCCGCGCTCGAGCTGCTTGCGGGTCGCTTCGTCGAGGTCCGACGCGAACTGTGCGAACGCGGCGAGCTCACGGTACTGCGCGAGGTCGGTACGGATACCGCCCGACAGCTTCTTGACGACCTTCGTCTGCGCAGCGCCACCGACACGCGACACCGACACGCCGGCGTTGATTGCCGGGCGGATGCCTGCGTTGAACAGGTCGGTTTCCAGGAAGATCTGGCCGTCGGTAATCGAGATCACGTTCGTCGGAACGAACGCCGTCACGTCGCCTGCCTGCGTTTCGATGACCGGCAGTGCCGTCAGCGAACCGCTCTTGCCCTTCACTTCGCCGTTCGTGAACTTCTCGACGTAGTCTTCCGACACGCGAGCCGCGCGCTCGAGCAGACGCGAGTGCAGATAGAACACGTCGCCCGGGTACGCTTCACGGCCCGGCGGGCGGCGCAGCAGCAGCGAGATCTGGCGATATGCCCATGCCTGCTTGGTCAAGTCGTCGTAAATGATCAGCGCGTCCTGGCCGCGATCGCGGAAGTATTCGCCCATCGTGCAGCCCGCATACGGTGCGAGGTACTGCATCGCGGCCGAATCCGACGCCGAAGCGGCGACCACGATGGTGTACTCCATCGCGCCCGTTTCTTCGAGCTTGCGCACCACGTTCATGATCGACGAAGCCTTCTGGCCGATCGCGACGTAGATACAGATCAGGTCCTTGCCCTTCTGGTTGATGATCGCGTCGATCGCCACCGCGGTCTTGCCGCACTGACGGTCGCCGATGATCAGCTCACGCTGGCCACGGCCGATCGGCACCATCGCGTCGATCGACTTGAGGCCCGTCTGCACCGGCTGCGACACCGACTTGCGCCAGATCACGCCCGGCGCGATCTTTTCGATTGCGTCGGTCAGCTTCGCGTTGACGGGACCCTTGCCGTCGATCGGGTTGCCGAGCGCATCGACCACGCGGCCGATGAGTTCCGGGCCGACCGGGACTTCGAGAATGCGGCCCGTCGTCTTGACGATGTCGCCTTCCGAGATGTGTTCGTATTCGCCGAGAATCACCGCGCCGACCGAGTCGCGCTCGAGGTTCAGCGCGAGGCCGAACGTGTTGCCCGGAAACTCGAGCATTTCGCCCTGCATCACGTCCGACAGGCCGTGGATACGCACGATACCGTCGGTCACGGAGATCACGGTGCCCTGGTTGCGAACGTCCGCGTTCGCTTCAAGGCCCTGGATCCGGCTCTTGATCAGCTCGCTGATCTCAGAGGGATTGAGTTGCATTATTCGCTCCTGATAGTCAATTCTGTTGCGTGCCGGCGTGGCGCTCAGGCGGCCAGAGCGGCCTGCATCGAAGCAAGGCGCGCGCGAACCGAGGTGTCGAGCACTTCGTCGCCGACCGTCACGCGCACGCCGCCGATCAGCGACGAATCGACTTGGACCGTCGGCTTCAGCTTGCGCTTGAACTTGCGCTCGAGGCCGGAGACGAGCCCTTCGAGCTCGGTACCGTTCAGCGGATACGCGCTGACGATGGTGGCATCGGCGGCGCCTTCACGCGCATTTTTCAACTCGTCGAACTGCGTGGCGATTTCCGGCAGCAGCGCGATACGATGATTGTCGACCAGCATCTGCACGAAGTTCTTCGCCTCGGCGCTTGCCGCGAGCGGCGACTTCTGCGTGGCGAGCAACAGCTCCACCACTTGCGCACGGGTCACCTTCGGGCTCGACGCGACGGACAACACATCGGGCAGACGCGCAACCTGGGCCAGCTCTTGCACGAGCGAGGACCAGGCGGCGATGTCACCCGCCTCGGCCACGCGGAACAGCGCTTCAGCGTAAGGGCGGGCGATGGTTGCAAGTTCGGCCATGATCAGAGCTCGGCTTTCAGTTGATTCAGCAGTTGGGCGTGGGCCGTTTGATCGACTTCGCGCATCAGGATCTGCTCGGCGCCCTTGACGGCCAGGCTGGCGACTTCGCCGCGCAGCGTTTCACGCGCCTTCACGATTTGCTGGTCGGCGTCCGCCTTCGCTTGCGCGATGATGCGGGCGGCTTCGGCGTGTGCCTGGGCCTTGATTTCGTCGGCAACGGCCTGCGCGCGCTTTTCAGCGTCGGCAATGCGTTGCTGACCGTCGTTGCGGGCCTGCACGAGTTCCTGTTCGACGCGCTTGTGCGCCGCCACGAGTTCCGCCTGCCCCTTTTCCGCAGCCGAGAGGCCGTCGGCAATTTTCTTCGAGCGCTCGTCGAGGGCGTTGATCAACGGCGGCCACACGAACTTCATCGTGAACCACGCGAGGATCAGGAACACGACCATTTGCGCAAACAGGGTTGCGTTGAGATTCACGGTGTTTCCTTATCTGCTATTCCGGAAATTGAAACGAGGAGGAGCGCGTCGAAACTGAATTCGATTGGCGCTCGTCATCCGTTCCACCCTGCGCCGGCGATGCCTGGCGCAATGCTTCCGAGGAACCTTAGCCTGCGAGCTTCGACAGGAGCGGGTTCGCGAATGCAAACAGCATTGCCACGCCGACGCCAATCAGGAACGCCGCATCGATCAGGCCAGCCAGCAGGAACATCTTCGTTTGCAGCGGGTTGATCAGCTCGGGCTGACGTGCGCATGCTTCGATGTACTTGCCACCCATCAGGCCGATACCGATACAGGCGCCGATAGCACCCAGGCCGATGATGATGCCGATACCGATAGCGGTCAGACCCTGGATGTTGGCGATGAAAGCTTGCATGATCACTCCTTTGTGAAAAGACTTGGAACTGGAATTAAAAAACTAAAAACAAACCTGCTTGATTGCCCCGCCGCTCAGTGCGACTCGTGTGCCTGACCGAGATACACCAGCGTGAGCATCATGAAAATGAACGCCTGCAGCAAAACGATCAGGATGTGGAAGATCGCCCAGATGCTGCCCGCGAGGATGTGGCCGATGAAGCCGAGCACCGACGCGTCCGCGCCGAAGCCCCACATGCTGCCCAGCAACGCGATCAGCAGGAACAGCAGTTCGCCCGCGTACATGTTGCCGAACAGCCGCATGCCGAGCGACACGGTCTTGGCGACGTATTCGACGATGTTCAGGCCGAGGTTCGGGATCCACAGCAGCGGATGCGCACCGAACGGAGCCGACACGAGCTCATGCACGAAGCCGCCCGCGCCCTTGATCTTGATGCTGTAGTAGATCATCAGCACGAACACGCCGAGCGCGATGCCGAGCGTACCGTTGAGGTCGGCCGTCGGGACGATGCGATGGTGCGAAATCACGTCCGACAGACCGAGCGCGCCGATGATGCGGCCCGGCAGGTCGACGGGGAGGAAGTCGAGGGAGTTCATCAGCGCGACCCAGATGAACACGGTCAGCGCGAGCGGCGCGATGAAGGTACGATTGCCGTGCACGACGGCCTTCGACTGGTCTTCCACCATCTCGACGATCATCTCGATCGCGCACTGGAAGCGACCCGGCACGCCCGGCGTTGCCTTGCGGGCAGCCATGTACAGGATCAGAATCGTAGCGAGACCGCAGACGATCGACCAGAACAGCGTGTCGAGATTCCAGACGTGGATATCGAAAATCGACGTCTGATGCGCGGTGGAGAAATTCTGCAAGTGGTGCGCAATGTACTCGGACGGATCCAGAGCACGCGAGCCTTCGCTGGTTGCCATATCGTTAGTGCCACCCAAATTGTCGAAAATCGGTCGTCCGCTTCGCCGCAACACTCTATTGCGGGAACGCGCCTGCGCAGGTTCCGGTCAAACCGCGCAAGACTTCAAAGCCTATCGCCAGGCCAGCGCTATCCAGTACGTTTTCAGCACGAGCAGGTACGTAATCAGCAGGGGCACCCAGTGCACACCGGGATACCACACGGCGATCGCCACGAACATCGCGATCGTCGCACCCATCTTGACTACTTCACCGACCACCCAGCCCATCACGGTGTCGGCACCGCCTCGCCTCAAACGCGCCGCGAACAATGCGCTCGGCACCCAGCCAATCGCTCCGCCCATGAATGCCGATTGCGCAGCGGCGCCCGGCGGCTTCGAGGAAAACAGCCACCACGCCAGCGTTGCAACCAGGGACAAGACCACTTGCGCGATCACCACCCGGTAAGGCGTGACCCGTGAGGGTCGGCTCACGTCCGGGCCGAACAGCGTCTCCGCTTCTGCCCGCGTAAGCGGAACGATTGTATTGTCTTGCTGCTCGGCATCCCATTCGTCGTCGGCGGCATGCCGCCCGTCGACCACCGGTTGAGTGCGGCGCGCGCTGTGCTTGTCGTGACCTTCGATCGGCTCCTGACTCGCCATCGCAACCTTCCGCAAATTCCCAATCCGCCCCAAACTTTCCGAAAGCTTTCGGGGGTGCCTAGCTAACAAATCCGGGCGATTGTAAGCGATAGTTGCAAGTGATTCAAGGCTTTAGACGTGATAAAAACCGGCGTAAAACGACACGTCATCATGTGGAAAAAACATGCGATTCGATGACGTACGATGACAGTTGTAAGGTCAGATTCGGGCAGCGGTAGTTCTTGCTCGAACAAATCCGGTGACGGGCAGCATGGCGGGAAACGATGCCCGATGGGGACCAGGAGGAAGCGGCGCGACCGCCGCCGCGCATTCGCTGCAGTGCAGCCGTCAGGAACGGCCCGGCGCGACGCGGCGGAACAAGCGGAACACCGTGCCCGGACCACCGCGCGCGACCCGCGAGATTCGACCGGATGTTCGCGCATCGATTCATCCAGTCAGTTGTCGCGCCGCCACAGATGTTCGACTGTGGGTTGCGGCACTTATCAACAGCCCTGAACGCCGCGAACGCCGTGCGCCCCGCTCGTCACCCGAACGGCACACCTGTGCCGCACGCACCGGCCTCGCTCAACCGTGCATGAGCAGCCACGCGCCGAGCACCGCGCTCACCAGCGCGAACGGAATCGACACGAGGTGGAACGGCAGCCACATGCGCGGCTCCTTCGCAAGACGCACCGCGATCAGGTTCGCGAGCGAGCCGATCGCGAAACCGAAGCCGCCTACCGATACGCCGAATGCAAGCGCGCGCCAGTCGTGCGTGAACTCCGACAGCAGGATCGCGGCCGGCACGTTGCTGATCGCCTGCGACAGCACGGCGCCGGCGGCATAGACACGCAGCGGCGAATCGAGTTGCGCGTGCGCGATCGCGTCGTGCACGACGGGCAGCGCAGCCGCACTGCGCAACACGACGAACATCAGCACGAAGATCAGCAGCAGCAGCCAGTCGATCTTCAGGACTGCGTCGCGTTTGACGGCGAGCAGCACGATCGCGACACCGACGAGGCCCGGCAGCGGATGGTGCGCATCGGCGAGCAGCACGAACGCGGCGAACAGCACCGCCGCGATCAGCGCATGCAACCGTTGTACGGGAAAGGCGGCAGCGTCGCCGGACAGGTCGAGCGGTTTCGCGCGAAACATCAGCGCAGTCAGCACGAGCAGCAGCGCCATCAGCGCGAGGGCGAGCGGCCCGAGCGTGACCACGAAGCGGCCGAACGACACGCCGCTCAATTGCCACAGGAAAAGATTCTGCGGATTGCCGAGCGGTGTCGCGACGGACCCCGCATTGACGGCCAGCGCGACGACGATCACGAGCCGCCGGAACGGCAGCGGTGTCAGCGCGCGTAGCGACACCATCAACGGCACGACCACGAACAGCGCGACGTCGTTGGTGAGCCACATCGACAACACCGCGGCGAAGCCGACGAGCAGCATCGCGAGCCCGCGTTCGGAATGCACGTGATGCACGATGCGATGCGCGAGCCACATCAGGCAGCCGGACAGCTCGAGCGCCTTGGTCAGCATCAGCAGGCCCGCGAGCGTCGCGACCGTCTGCCAGTCGACGCGATCGGCGAGTACCGAAAATGGTTGCGGACGCACCCATTGCAGCACGATCAGGCCAAGCGCGAGCACCGACAGCACCGGTTCCTGCGCAAGCCAGCCGAGCCACCGGCGCGGCGCCGGTGTGCCCATCTGTTCCATGGGTCGCCCGTTACTCTTCGGTCGCGACGTTGCCGCGCAGTCGCGCGAGAATGCCCTCGAGCGCGTCGAGGTTCCCGAAGTCGATCAGCACCTGCCCTCGCCCGCGACGGCCGAGCTTGATCTTCACCGTCGACGCGAGGAGGTCGGACAACTCCTCTTCGAGGCGACGCGTATCGCGGCCGCCATCGTCCTTCGCACGCGCCTTCACGGCCGGCGCTTCCCTGGTCGTGTGCGCGACGAGCTTCTCGGTCTCGCGCACCGACATGCGCTTGTTGACCACCTGATGCGCGAGCGTGATCTGCGTGGCGGCATCGACGGCGAGCAGCGCGCGCGCGTGCCCCATGTCGAGATCGCCGGCCAGCAGCATCGTCTGCACCGGCGACGCGAGGTTCAGCAGGCGCAGCAGGTTCGACACCGCGCTGCGCGAACGGCCGACCGATTCGGCGGCCTGTTCGTGCGTGAAACCGAACTCGTCGAGCAGGCGCTGGATACCGTGCGCCTCTTCAAGCGGGTTCAGGTCCTCGCGCTGGATGTTCTCGATCAGCGCCATCGCGGCGGCAGCCTGATCGGATACGTCCTTCACGAGCACCGGCACTTCATCGAGGCCGGCCAGACGCGCGGCACGGAAACGCCGCTCGCCCGCGATGATCTCGTATTTGTCTGATGAAATGGGCCGTACCAGGATCGGCTGCATCACGCCCTGCGCGCGAATGCTTGCCGCGAGCTCCTGCAGGCTGCCCTCGTCCATCCGCGTGCGCGGCTGGTACTTGCCGGCTTGCAGCTTGCCGAGCGCGAGCGTGTTCGGTGCGCCTTCGATCTTCACCGCTTCGGTGATATCGGCACTGCCGCCGAGCAGCGCTTCGAGGCCACGTCCCAAGCCCTTCTTCTTTGGTACCGCGTTCATGTCTTTCTTCCTCGCTTCGCTCATGTCCGGATCACGACACCTCGAACGCGCGCACGCGCTCGATCATCTCGGCACCGAACTGGATATACGCCTGCGCACCGCGCGAATTGCGGTCGAACACGACGCCCGGCAACCCGTAACTCGGCGCTTCCGCCAGGCGCACGTTGCGCGGAATCACCGCGTCGAACACCTTGTCGCCGAAGTGCGCTTTCAGTTGATCGGAGACTTGCTGCTGCAGCGTGATGCGCGGATCGAACATCACGCGCAGCAAGCCGATGATCTTCAGGTCGCGGTTCATGTTCGCGTGAACCTGCTTGATCGTGTTGACGAGATCCGACAGCCCTTCCAGTGCGAAGTACTCGCACTGCATCGGGATCACGACGCCATGCGCCGCGCACAGTCCGTTCAGCGTCAGCAGCGACAGCGTCGGCGGGCAATCGATCAGCACGAAATCGTAGTCGTCGGCCACGCGCTCGAGCGCGGCCTTCAGCCGGCGCTCGCGGTTGTCGATACCGATCAGTTCGATCTCGGCGCCGGACAGCTCGCGGTTCGCGGGAAGCACGTCGTAAGTCACGCCTTCCGGACGCACACGTGCGTCCGTCACCGACACGCCGTCGATCAGCACTTCATACACGGTCGCTTCGCACGCGGCCTTGTCGATCCCGCTGCCCATCGTCGCGTTGCCCTGCGGGTCGAGATCGATCAACAGGACTCGTTGCTCCTGCGCTGCAAGGCTTGCGGCGAGATTGACCGATGTCGTCGTCTTGCCGACGCCCCCCTTCTGGTTCGCAACGCAGAAGATCTTTGCCATCGTTGGTGTGTTCCCTTTACCTTCAAACAAACGGCGCGCTACTGCGCGCCTTCAATTCGCGTCGTCGACGGCCACTTCGAACAGATGCCGCTCTGCATCGAGCATCGGCACCGCCAGCCGGATCGTCTGCTTCACGCGGCTGCCTTCCGGCAACCGCGCAATCTCGTCATCCGGGTGAACGCCCTTCATCGCCCAGATCGACCCGCCCGGTGCAACCAGATGTCGAGCAAGTTTAACGAAGTCGGACAGGTCAGCGAAAGCGCGGGATACGATCATGTCGAATTTTTCCGGCACTTCGACACCCGGCTGCAGCGATTCGACCCGCCCGGTGACGACTGACAGGTTCGCGAGCTTCAGCTCCGCGCGCATCTGCGTCTGGAAGGCAGACTTCTTCTGCACGATATCGTTCAGCGTGACCTGCCAGCCCGGCTCGACGATCGCCAGCACGATACCGGGCAGCCCGCCGCCCGAGCCGACGTCGAGCACGCGCGCCGACGTACGGCCGCGCAGATGCGGGACGATGGAAAGCGAATCGAGGATGTGCTGGATCAGCATCTGCTTCGGGTCGCGGATCGCGGTCAGGTTGTAGACCGCGTTCCACTTGCCGAGCAGCGCGACATAGTCGAGCAGCTGGGTGCGTTGTGTATCCGTCAGCGTGAGGTCGAGTGCCGCCGTACCTTCGACGAGCATCTGTTCCAGTACGTCCCGATTAACCGCCGGCGCGCGACGCGCCGTCATTGTTGCGTCGGGACGCTGCCGCCCCCCTGCTCCGCGGCCTCTGCGGCCGTGCCGTTACGGCGGCCCAGGCCGCGACGCTTCAGGTGCACCATCAGCAGCGAAATGGCCGCCGGCGTGACGCCCGAGATGCGCGACGCCTGCCCGATCGTTTCCGGCCGGAACTCGTTGAGCTTCTGGCTCACCTCGAATGACAGCCCGCGGACTTCGCGGTAATCGATACCGTCCGGCAGGCGCGTGTTCTCGTTCGCGTCGTTGCGCTCGATCTCGGATGCCTGACGTTCGATATAGCCCTGATACTTGATGCCGATCTCGACCTGCTCCTTGATCTGCTCAAGCAGCACCGGATCGTCCGTCAGCGGCTCCGTGGGGCCGCACTCGCCGCCCTTCAGCCCGCACACGCCGTCGTAGCCCACACCCGGGCGGCGCAGCAGCTCGGCGAGGCTGTATTCGTGATCGATCGCCTTCCCCAGCAGCGCTGTCGCCTCTTCCACCGGCAGCGTCTTCGGCGTAACCCACGTCGACTTCAGGCGTTCGGTTTCACGTGAAACAGCGTCGCGCTTCCGGCTGAAGGCGTCCCAGCGCGCGTCGTCGACCAACCCAAGCTCGCGACCGATCTCGGTCAGGCGCATGTCGGCGTTGTCTTCGCGCAGGCTCAGGCGGTACTCGGCGCGGCTCGTGAACATTCGGTACGGTTCGGCCACGCCGCGCGTGACGAGATCGTCGACCAGCACGCCCAGATACGCCTGGTCGCGACGCGGGCACCACGCGTCCTTCTCTTGCACATAGCGGCCCGCATTGAGGCCGGCCAACAAACCCTGCGCAGCCGCTTCCTCGTAGCCGGTCGTGCCGTTGATCTGGCCCGCAAAGAACAGCCCGTTGATTGCCTTCGTCTCGAGCGACGCCTTCAGCGCGCGCGGGTCGAAATAGTCGTATTCGATCGCGTAGCCGGGGCGCAGGATATGCGCGTTCTCGAGGCCGCGCATCGAATGCACGAGCTCGAGCTGGACATCGAACGGCAGGCTCGTCGAGATCCCGTTCGGATAGAACTCGTTGGTCGTCAGCCCTTCCGGCTCGAGGAAGATCTGGTGCGATTCTTTCGACGCGAATCGGTGGATCTTGTCCTCGATCGACGGGCAATAGCGCGGCCCCACCCCTTCGATCACGCCTGTATACATAGGCGAACGATCGAGACCGCCGCGAATGATGTCGTGCGTGCGCTCGTTCGTATGCGTGACCCAGCACGGCAGCTGCTGCGGATGCTGCTCCGCGCGGCCCAGGAACGAGAACACGGGGATCGGATCGAAGTCGCCCGGCTGCTCGTCGAGCTTCGAGAAGTCGATCGTGCGACCGTCGATACGCGGCGGCGTACCGGTCTTCAGCCGGCCCTGCGGCAGCTTCAGCTCCTTCAGGCGCGACGACAGCGACACGGCCGCCGGATCGCCTGCGCGACCGCCCGTGTAATTGTTCAGGCCCACGTGGATCTTGCCGTCGAGGAACGTACCGGCCGTCAGCACCACCGCGCGAGCGCGGAAGCGGATGCCGATCTGCGTGACGGCGCCCACCACGCGGTCGCCTTCGACCATCAGGTCGTCGACAGCCTGCTGGAACAGCCACAGGTTGGGCTGATTTTCGAGCCGGTGGCGGATCGCGGCCTTGTACAGGATCCGATCGGCCTGCGCACGTGTCGCGCGCACGGCCGGGCCCTTCGATGAATTGAGGATCCGGAACTGAATACCGCTTTCGTCCGTCGCGGCGGCCATTGCGCCGCCCAGCGCATCGACTTCCTTGACCAGATGGCCCTTGCCAATACCGCCGATCGACGGATTGCAGCTCATCTGCCCAAGCGTTTCGATGTTGTGGGTCAGCAGCAGTGTCTTTGCGCCCATACGGGCGGACGCCAGCGCGGCTTCCGTGCCGGCATGACCGCCGCCGACGACGATGACGTCAAATTCTGTGGGAAAAAGCATGGTGGATTCCGTACGCGGAGCTGCGCACGAACCTATCTGAGAAATGTATGGGCCGAATTATAGCGGGTTCGCTTTTCACCCGAAGGCCGTCCGAATGGTAGGGTCTGTGCATTTCGGCGATTTTTGCTGTGGAGAGGGGAATTTGCCGGATCGGGCAGCTTCGGCGGTACCTGCGAGCACGTCTACGCACATCGTCGTGCCTGTGCAAAATCTGGTTGATCGTCACGCCAGCATGCGTGAAACCGCCTGATCTGACCGATGTCTGTGCCCAACCCGGCACTCCGGACACGACACCCCTGTGCGCTAACTCCACACAGCATTTCTGGCCGGAGTCCCGCGACTTGTCCACCGAAGTGCGACGCATCGCCGACGGTGGAACAAGCCTGCGCGGCACCGCACAGTACCTCCGACTACTCCGGAGCGACTTATCCCCCCGCCCCAAACGCCGATGCATCGAGCCCCCGCGCGACCTCGCAAACAAAAACGGCGTGTTTCACGTGAAACACGCCGCCCGTTTCCTGCCCACCGCACCCGCAATCAAGCCGTCTTCTTCGCCAATCCAAGATAGGTCTCGATTACACGCGGATTCTGCGCAAGCTCGGCCGCCGGGCCCTCCAGTGCAAACTCGCCCGTCTCGAGCACATAGCCGTAGTCGGAGATCTGCAGCGCCGCCCGTGCATTCTGCTCGATCAGCAGCGTCGCAACGCCGGTACCGCGCAACGCGCTGATGATATGAAAGATCTCCTTCACGATCAGCGGCGCCAGCCCGAGGCTCGGCTCGTCGAGCATCAGCAGGTCGGGCTTGCCCATCAGCGCACGGCCGACCGCCAGCATTTGCCGCTCGCCGCCCGACAGCGTGCCGGCCGCCTGCCTGCGGCGCTCCTTCAGCCGCGGAAACAGCGCGAACACGTGATCGAGTTGATCGAGGAAGTTCGTTTCCCCTGCCTGCTTGCGCCGGTATGCGCCCAATATGAGGTTGTCCTCGACCGTCATCGTGCTGAACAGCTCGCGCTTCTCCGGTACGAGGCACATCCCGCGCGCGACGCGCTGCTCGACCGGCAACGCGCCGACATCGTTGCCGCGATACACGACCGCGCCCGACGCATGCCCCGTTATCGGCAGCGCCCCCATGATCGCGTTCAGCAGCGTCGATTTACCGGCCCCGTTCGGGCCGATCACGCTGACGATCTGCCCCGCTCCGACCTTGATGGCAGCACCGTGCAGCGCCTCCACCTTCCCGTACCGCACCGCCAGCCCGCGTACCTCGAGAATCGGCATCGTCGTGTCCGTCATCACTCCACCCCGCCCAGATACGCTTCGAGCACGGCCGGATCCTGCTGCACATCCTGCGGCAGCCCTTCCGCGATCCGCGTACCGAACTCCATCACCACCAGCCGGTCGGTGAGGTTCATCACGAAATCCATGTCATGTTCCACGAGCAACACGCTCATGCCTTCGGCCTTCAGCCGCCGCAGCAGGTCGGCGAGTTGCTGCTTCTCCTGGTAACGCAGGCCGGCGGCCGGCTCGTCGAGCAGCAGCAGCGTCGGATCGCAGCACAACGCCCGTGCGATTTCGAGAATCCGCTGCTGGCCGAGCGCGAGGCTGCCCGCTTCGTCGTACATGTGCTTCTCGAGCCCGACGCGGCGGATCTGGCGCGCGGCTTCGGCCAGCAACTGCGCTTCCTCGTGCGCATTGAGCCGCGCGATGCTGCGCCACACGCCCGTATGACCGCGCAGATGGGCACCAATCGCGACGTTCTCGAGCACTGTCATCGCCGGCAACAGCTTCACGTGCTGGAATGTGCGACCGATGCCGCGGCGGACGATCTGACGCGACGTCAGCCCGTCGATGCGCTCGCCGCGAAACGTGATCGCACCGCCGGTCGGCTTCAGCACGCCGGTCACGAGGTTGAACGTGGTCGACTTGCCTGCGCCGTTCGGGCCGATCAGCCCGACGATCTGCCCCGCTTTCACGTCGAAGCTGACGTCGTTGACGGCCACGAGCCCGCCGAACTGCTTGCGCGCGGTGTCGACCACGAGCAGCGGCTCGCCGGCCACGGGCTTCGCGCGCTGCGGCAGCGGATCGGCCTGCTCCGGCACATGCGCGCGCGGCCCGCGCGGGAACAGTCTCGCGACGAACGGCCAGACGCCCTGGCGCGCGTACTGCAGCAGCAGCACCATCAGTACGCCGAACACGATGATCTCGAAGTTGCCTTCCGAACCGAGCAGCTTCGGCAGCAGCGTCTGCAGGTAATCCTGCAGCACGGTGAGGATCGCCGCGCCGAGCACCGCGCCCCATACGTGCGACACGCCGCCCACCACCGCCATGAACAGGAATTCGATCCCGTGGTTCAGGCCGAACGGGGTCGGGTTCACAGCACGTTGCAAGTGCGCGTACAGGAAGCCCGACACGGCAGCGAGCACGGCCGCATAGACGAAGATCACCACGCGCATCCACGCGGTGTTCACGCCCATCGCCTCGGCCATCACGCCGCCGCCGCGCAGCGCGCGGATCGCGCGGCCGGGCCGGCTGTTGAGCAGGTTCTGCACCGACACGATCGCGGCCAGCACCACGGCCCAGATCAGGAAATACAGACTGCGGCCGCTTTCGAGCTGGATGCCGAACAGGTTCAGCGCCGGAATCCCGTTGATCCCGTCGTACTTGCCGAGCAGTTCGAGGTTGCCGAACAGATAGAACAGCGCGAGGCCCCACGCGATCGTGCCGAGCGGCAGAAAGTGCCCGGACAGCCGCATCGTCACGGCGCCGAGCATGAGCGCGACGAGCGCCGTCAGCACGACGCCGCCGATCAGCGCGAGCCACGGCGACACGCCGTACCGCGTCGTCAGGAACGCGGTCGCATACGCGCCGATGCCGACGAACGCGGCCTGCCCGAAGCTCGTCATCCCGCCGACGCCCGTCAGCAGCACGAGCCCGATCGCGACGATCGCATACAGGCCGATGTAGTTCAGCAGCGTGATCCAGTACTCGGGCACCTGCAGCGCGCCGGGCAGCACCGGCAGCGCGAACAGCACCACGAGAAACAGCCAGAAGGTCTTGTTGCGTACCATCGTCTTCATCGCGTCACTCCTCTTCCTCTTCCGCATGCGGCGTCACGAAGCTCCGCCACAGCAGCACCGGAATGATCAGCGTGAACACGATCACCTCCTTGTATGCGCTCGCCCAGAACGACGAATACGATTCCAGCACGCCGACGAGCAGCGAGCCGGCGGCCGCGAGCGGGTAGCTGACGAGCCCGCCGATGATCGCGCCGACGAAGCCCTTCAGGCCGATCAGGAACCCCGAGTCGTAGTAGATCGTCGTCAGCGGGCCGACGAGGATCCCCGACAGCACGCCGAGCCCTGCCGCGAGCGTGAACGCGAGCCGCCCGGCTTCGGTCGTGCCGATGCCGACGAGCCGCGCACCGAGCCGGTTCACCGACGTCGCACGCAGCGCCTTGCCGGCGATCGTGCGGCCGAAGTACACGTAGAGCGCACCGATCAGCACGAGCGCCGTGACGACGACCAGGATGCTCTGGGCCGATACCGTCATGCTGCCGATCGCGAACGACGCGTCCGAGAATCCGTTGGTGCGCGAGCCTTCCGCACCGAACATCACGAGGCCGAGGCCGACCATCGCGAAATGGACGGCGACCGACACGATCAGCAGCAGCAGTGTCGTGCCTTCGGCAATCGGCTGGTACACGAGCCGGTAGACGAACGGCCCCATCGGCACAACGATCGCGAGCGTCAGCGCGATCTGCGCGAGCATCGGCAACGGTTGCGCGGCAAAGCCGCGCGTGACCGCGAACACCGCGAGCGGCAGCAGCACGTAGCGGCTCGCCAGCGTCGCGAGCGTGCGGCCGAGCTGATGACGGCGTTCGCGATGGCGGATCAGGCCGCCGACTTCCAGCAGGAAGCACGCGATACCCATCACGAACAGCAGCCAGCAGGTGGCGGGGAATTTCTGCGCCTGCAACGCGGCCAGCGTCAGCACACCGTAGGCGACGAATTCGCCCTGGGGAATGAAGATCACCCGCGTGACGGAAAACACCAGCACGAGCGCCAGCGACAACAATGCATAAATGGCGCCGGTCGTGATGCCGTCTTGCGCGAGGATCGCCGCAATCGAGAGATCCATACGTTTCGTGTATCGAGAGAGAGAATGCTGCGGAGAAACGAAAGGCGAAAACGCCCGGGGCGCGCGCGAAGCGATTGGCCCGTCGCGCGCCATGCGGCGGCCCCCGGTGGTTCCAGGCGGCACGGGTGCGGCCCGTGGGGCGCGCCACCCTGCCGACGGCACACGCGGCGCCGTTCGCGCCGCGCACGCCGGTTTCACGCGATGCTTACTCGGCCTGCAACTTCCACTTGCCGTCGACGATCTGCACCATCACGCGCGCACGCGTGTCGAAGCCGTTGTGATCGGTCGCCGTCGTGTTGATCACGCCGTGCGAGACGGGCAGATCCTTCACGCTTTCGAGCGACGCGCGCAACGCTTCGCGGAACGCCTCGGTGCCCGGCTGGCCCTTCTTCAGCGCTTCCGGGATCGCCCTCTGCAGCAGCAGCCCCGCATCCCACGCATGGCCGCCGAACGTCGACAACGAACCCGCACCGTAGGCCTTCTCGTACGCGGCCTTGTAGCCGAGCGCCGGCTTCTTCACCGGATTCGAATCGGGCAATTGATCGGTCACGAGCACGGGGCCGGCCGGCAGGATCTCGCCTTCGCAATCCTTGCCGCACACGCGCAGGAAATCGTTGTTCGCGACGCCGTGCGTCTGGTACACCTTGCCCTTGTAGCCGCGCTCCTTCAGCGTCTTGGCCGGCAGCGCCGCCGGCGTGCCGGAGCCCGCGATCAGCACCGCATCGGGGTTCGAGCCCAGCAGCTTCAGCACCTGCCCCATCACCGACGAGTCGGTCCGGTTGTAGCGCTCGTTCGACACCAGCTTCAGCCCGTTCTTCGCGGCCGCCGCGTCGAACGTCTTGTACCAGCTGTCGCCGTACGCATCGGCGAAGCCGATGAAGCCGACCGTCTTCACGCCGTGCTTCGCCATGTAGCCGGCGATCGCGTCGGCCATCAGCTGATCGTTCTGCGGCACCTTGAACATCCACGCGCGCTTCGCGTCCATCGGCGCGATGATCTGCGCGCTCGCCGCAAGCGAGATCGTCGGCGTCTTGCCTTGCGACACGGGGTCGAGCATCGCGAGCGAGTTCGGCGTGACGGAGGAGCCGATGATCGCGTCGACGTGGTCCTCGTCGATCAGCTTGCGTACGTTCTGCACCGCGCGGCTCGTGTCGGAGGCGTCGTCGAGCACGATGTACTGCACGCTCTTGCCCGCGATTTCCTTCGGCAGCAGCGCGATCGTGTTCTTTTCCGGAATCCCGAGCGAGGCGGCCGGGCCGGTGGCCGACAGCGTCACGCCGATCTTGACCTGCGCCGACGCCGTGGCCGCCGCACACACGAGGCCCGCGGCAAGCAGGGCCTCCATCCATCGATTCATCTTCATTTACGTTGTCTCCAAACGCTGCTCGAAAAAACCACGGGTCGCTCGGGCGGCTCCCGGTCCCCAAAACAAGTTAATATCTTAATTATCCATCTCGTCCGCGCCCATGCTCGTTTTCCCGTGAAACGCTGCACCCATGCGCCGCATGCCGGCCGAAACGGTCATTCGGCCATCACGATGCGCAGCAGCAATGTCGTCAGGATGAAGAAGGCGAATAAAGGCGGGATCGCGCGGAAAATCGGTGCGTGCGCAACGATGGCGGAAACGCACGCCGTTCCGGCGCGATGCGGCCCAGTACGCGTGCGATGAAACGTCGGAAAACCGGGCGCTCATGAGGAGGATGCAGATACGGATGCGAGCGCAACGATCCGCGCGGGCGTCTGGACGCGCATCCAGGCCGCGGAGCGGCTCGGGAATGCCGCGACGACCCATCGCGCACCCGATGACGAACGAACGGCGCTCGCCGCCTCTCCTGCCCCGATCCACCGCGCTGCGCTGCTCATCCAACCGTACTCCCTCTTCTGCATTGTGCTTGTAGGAGAACTGCCGACCGATTTTCCCGACCGCACGGTCGGCGAAAGCCGAGTGTAACGGACGCATTTCGCCCACGCCAACCGGGTAAGCCCGGAGCGCCTGTGCAGGATTGCGCATCGTCTGCGAACGGATCGCGGGAAAGGGAAAACGGAGGGACGCGCGAAGCGCGGAAAGACGCGGTGCGAACGCAAACGCGGGAAGTGGCCGTCACGCGGGCCGATGCACCATCGATGGAATCCGTGCACGCAAATGAAAAAGCGCTGTTGGATTCCGTCCAACAGCGCTTTGGGGTCCGGGCACTTTGTGCCTCGATTGTCTCCTCGTTCTCCACCTGCAAATTCGTTTCGCGGTGCATCAGAACTGAGGTGAATCTTAAAGAGGCTTAAGCACCACGACAACTTAGCATTTACCCCTATGGTGCATCGCCGCACGAAAATGGGGCACCAGCGTGCCGCGCGGCGTCGGCCCCAACCCGCTGCGACGCCCTTCCCGGGCGTGCCGGATGGTGCTTCGCATCAACTCGCGGCGACGCGCACGGCCGGCTCACGACGAGGCTCTCAACGGCTTGATCCGCGCGACCATCTCGCCGACGATGCCGCGCCGGAATGCCAGCACGCATGCGATGAAGATCAGGCCGGTAACGATCGTCGCCGATTCGCCGAGCGAATGGAACCACGCAACGCCCGTCGTCGACGCGAGCCATTCGCCGATGTCGCCGAGCCGGTCTTCCAGCGCCACGATCAACGCGGCGCCCAGGAGCGGCCCGAACAGCGTGCCCATCCCGCCGACGAGCGTCATCAGCACGACGAGGCCCGACATCGTCCAGTACGCGTCCGACAACGTCTCGAAGCCGAGCACCAGTACCTTCATCGAGCCGGCCAGCCCCGCGAGCCCGGCCGACAGGATGAACGCGAGCAGCTTGAAGCGGTCGGTGTCGTAGCCGAGCGAGATCGCGCGCGCTTCGTTCTCCTTGATGGCGACGAGCACCTGGCCGAACGGCGAATGGACGACCCGCACGATGAACGCGCACGCGGCCACGACCACCACCAGCACGACGTAGTACAGCGCGACGTCGTTCGACAGGTCGAGCAGCCCGAACAGGCGTCCGCGCGGCACGCCCTGCAGGCCGTCCTCGCCGTGCGTGAACGGCGCCTGCAGATAAATGAAGTAGACCATCTGCGCGAACGCGAGCGTGATCATCGCGAAGTAGATGCCTTGCCGGCGGATCGCGAACAGCCCGACGACGAGCCCGAGCAGCGTCGCGGCGACGGTGCCGACCAGCACGCCGAGCTCCGGCGTGAAACCGAGCGTCTGTATCGAATAGCCGGTCGCATAGCCAGCCGTCGCGAGGAACATCGCATGGCCGAACGACAGCAGCCCCGTATAGCCGATCAGCAGGTTGAACGCGGCCGCGAACAGCGCGAAGGTGAGCACCTTCATCACGAACACCGGATACGCGCCGATGAACGGCGCGGCGAGCAGTGCGGCGAGCAGCACGCCGTAGAGCACTTTTCTCTGCATCATTTTTCCTTGCCGAAGAGGCCCGCCGGGCGGAACAGCAGCACGATCGCCATGATCACGAACACGACGGTGGCCGACGCTTCGGGATAGAACACGCGCGTGAAGCCCTCGATCACGCCGAGCAGCAGGCCCGTGACGATCGAGCCGAGGATCGAGCCCATCCCGCCGATCACGACCACCGCGAACACGGTGATGATCATCGGCTGGCCCATCAGCGGCGACACCTGGATCACGGGCGCGGCCAGCACGCCCGCGAACGCGGCGAGCGCGACGCCGAAGCCGTAGGTGAGCGTGATCATCATCGGCACGTTCACGCCGAACGCCTCGACGAGCTTCGGGTTCTCGGTGCCCGCGCGCAGGTACGCGCCGAGGCGCGTCTTCTCGATCACGAACCACGTCGCGAGGCACACCGCGAGCGACGCGACGACGACCCACGCGCGATAGTTCGGCAGGAACATGAAGCCGAGGTTGGTCGCGCCGGACAACTGCGACGGCACGTCGTACGGCTGGCCGGACGACCCGTAGATCGATCGGAACACGCCTTCGACGACCAGCGTGAGGCCGAACGTGAGCAGCAGCCCGTACAGGTGATCGAGCTTGTACAGCCAGCGCAGCATCGAGCGCTCGATCGCGATCCCGAACGCGCCGACGAGCACCGGCGCCAGCACGAGCATCGCCCAGTACGGCAGCCCGAAATACGACAGGCCCATCCACGCGAGCATCGCGCCCAGCATGAACAATGCGCCGTGCGCGAAGTTGATCACGTTGAGCAGCCCGAAGATCACCGCGAGCCCGAGGCTCAGGATCGCGTAGAACGAGCCGTTGACGAGCCCGAGCAGCAACTGGCTCAGCATCGCCGGCAACGGAATGCCAAAGATTTCCATCGACTTAGCCGTCAGAATGAGTTTCGTTGCGTGCGCAACGTTCATGCATCGCGCACGCGGGCGGCGCAGCGGGCACATCGCTGCAGCCGCCACCGTGCGGCGCGCCCGTGCGCGCCGCTAGGCGATGCTTACTTCCACAGCGCGCAGCGCGTTTCCTGCTTGGTGCCGAACGCCTGTTCGCCCGGAATCGTCGCGAGCACCTTGTAGTAGTCCCACGGCTCCTTCGATTCCGACGGCTTCTTGACTTCCATCAGGTACATGTCGTGGATCATGCTGCCGTCCTGGCGGATATAGCCCTTCGCGTAGAAGTCGCTGATCTTGATCTTCTTCAGCTCGGCCATCACCTTGTCGGAGTCGGTCGTCCCGGCGGCCTGCACGGCCTTCAGGTAGGTCGTCACCGACGAGTAGTCGGCCGCCTGCAGGCTCGACGGCATCTTCTTCATCTTGCCGAAGTAGCGCTGCGCCCACTGGCGCGACGCCGCGTCGCGGTTCCAGTACCAGCTGTCGGTCAGCACGAGGCCCTGCGTCGTTTCGAGGCCGAGGCTGTGCACGTCGTCGATGAACATCAGCAGCGCGGCGAGCTTCATCGTCTTCGTGATGCCGAACTCCTTCGCGGCCTTGATCGAGTTGATCGTGTCGCCGCCCGCGTTCGCCAGGCCGAGAATCTGCGCCTTCGACGCCTGCGCCTGCAGCAGGAACGACGAGAAATCCGACGCGGACAGCGGGTGACGCACCGCGCCGAGCACCTGGCCGCCGTTCGCCTTCACGACGTCCGAGGTGTTCTTCTCGAGCGCCTTGCCGAACGCGTAGTCGGCCGTCAGGAAGAACCACGTCTTGCCGCCCTGCTTCACCACCGCGGAACCGGTGCCCTTCGCGAGCGCCATCGTGTCGTACGCGTAGTGGACCGTGTACGGCGTGCACTGCTCGTTGGTCAGCGTGTCGGCGCCCGCGCCGATGTTGATGTAGACCTTCTTCTTCTCGGCCGCGACCTGGTTCATCGACAGCGCGGTCGCCGAGTTCGTGCCGCCGACCAGCAGGTCCAGCCCGCCGCGGTCCATCCATTCGCGCGCCTTCGACGCGGCGATGTCGGCCTTGTTCTGGTGATCGGCATAGACGACCTCGATCGGCTTGCCGAGCACCTTGCCGCCGAAGTCCGCGACCGCCATGCGGATCGCCTCGAGACCGCCCTGCCCGTCGATATCCGCGTAAAGCCCCGACATGTCGGTGATGAAGCCGATCTTCACGGTATCCGCCGCGTGGGCGGCGCCGGCGGTGAACGCGGCGGTCGCGAGCGCGAGACAGGCCTGTGCGAGGGTCTTCATTTTCATTGACGTCTCCTGTTGTTCTGATGCGTTGTGGTTGTTCGAGGGCCGCCACGGCTAGCGGCAAGGGAAACGGGGCGGCGTCACACCCCGAGCAGGTCGTGCAGGGTCGGCATCTTGCCTTCCAGTTCGGATGCGCGGAAATGCTCGACGATGCTGCCGTGCTCCATCACGTAGAAGCGGTCGGCGAGCGGCGCGGCGAAGCGGAAATTCTGTTCGACCATCACGATCGTGTAGCCGCGTGCCTTCAGCGCGACGATCATCCGTGCGAGCGTCTGCACGATCACCGGCGCCAGGCCTTCGGAAATCTCGTCGAGCAGCAGCAGGTTCGCGCCGGTGCGCAGGATCCGCGCGACCGCGAGCATCTGCTGCTCGCCGCCGGACAGCCGCGTGCCCTGGCTCTGCCGGCGCGACGCGAGGTTCGGGAACATCGCGTAGATCTCGTCGAGCGACATCGCGTGCTCGCGCGGCCCGATCAGCGGCGGCAGCATCAGGTTCTCCTCGCACGACAGGCTCGAGAAGATCCCGCGCTCCTCCGGGCAGTAGCCGATGCCGTAATGCGCGATGCGGTGCGTCGCGAGGCCGATCGTCTCGTGGCCCGCGACCTTGATCGACCCGCTGCGGCGGCCCGTGAGGCCCATGATCGCGCGCAGCGTCGTCGTGCGGCCCGCGCCGTTGCGGCCGAGCAGCGTGACGACCTCGCCGCGATGCACGGTCAGGTCGACACCGTGCAATATGTGGGATTCCCCGTACCAGGCCTCCAGGCCCGTGATCTCCAGCGCAGGCGTACCGCTCTCGACGCCGCTCAATTCGCGTTCCTCCCGTTCGCTGTGCTTCATGCGTGCGCCCCCGCGAGCGCCGCGTCGGCACTGCCCATGTAGGCCTCGATGACGAGCGGATTCTTCGACACTTCCGCATACGAGCCTTCGGCCAGCACCTCGCCGCGTTGCAGGACGGTGATCGTGTCGGAGATCCCCGCGATCACGTTCATGTTGTGTTCCACCATCAGGATCGTGCGCCCGCTCGCGACCTTCTTGATCAGCGCGGTCACGCGGTCGACGTCCTCGTGGCCCATCCCCTGCGTGGGCTCGTCGAGCAGCATCAGTTCGGGCTCCATCGCCAGCGTCGTCGCGATCTCGAGCGCGCGCTTGCGGCCGTAGGCCAGCTCGACGGTCGGCACGTGCGCGAAATCGGTGAGGCCGACCTGCGTGAGCAGGTCCATCGCGCGATCGTCGAGCCGCTTCAGCGTGCGTTCGCTGCGCCAGAAATGGAATTCGGTGCCGAGTGCCCGCTGCAGGCCGATGCGCACATTCTGCAGCGCGCTCAGGTGCGGGAATACGGCCGAGATCTGGAACGAGCGGATGATGCCGCGCCGCGCGACCTGCGCGGGCCGCTCGTCGGTGATGTCGATGCCGTTGAAGACGATCTGGCCGGCCGTCGGCGTCAGAAATTTGGTGAGGAGGTTGAAACAGGTGGTCTTGCCCGCGCCGTTCGGCCCGATCAAAGCATGGATCGCACCGCGCCGCACACGCAGGTTGACGCCGTTCACGGCGGTGAAGCCCCTGAATTCCTTCGTCAGTCCGCGTGTTTCCAGAATCGTGTCGCCGAGAATCATGTTCCCTTCCGTACGAAGTCAGGCGAAGCACCGGGAAGCCTGGCGCAAGCGGCCGCGAACAGGTCAGCGGATCAGCGGGCTGCCCCCGGGCGCCGTGGTACGCCTCGAGGGTGGTCTCCCGCGCCGACGCGTATGCACATTGCGCAACATTGTCGCGCCGTTGGTGCAGTGCAATCATCGGGATTTGCACTTATAGGGGTGGCCGCCATATCGGACGCGACTGCGTGCGGTTTTTCTCCACGCTTTTTTGATACGTGCATCATCACGCGTTGACCTGCTGCAGGACATGGCACGCGCGCCGAAAAAAGCCGCGCGACGGCGCGGCTTGCACGGATCTTGCCGTTCGAGCAGAAGCGACGTCAGCCATGCTTCGCATAGCGAATCAGCGGGTGTGCATGACGGCGCGCTGGCGCGCGTGTCAGCGGGCCGTCATGCAGCCGTCACCGCGGCCTCGGTTCGCACCGACGTCGTTTCGCGCGCCGCACGGCGGTCGGCACGAATCATGTCGCTCGCGCGCTCGGCGATCATCAGCGTCGGCGAATTGGTGTTGCCCGACGTGATGAACGGCATCACCGACGCATCGACGATTCTCAGCCCGGCGACGCCGCGCACGCGCAGCCGGCTGTCGACCACCGCGCGCTCGTCGTCGGCGCGCCCCATCCGGCAGGTGCCGACCGGGTGGAAGATCGTCGTGCCGACGGCGCCGGCCGCATCGATCAGTTCGGCCTCGGTCCGGTACTGCGTGCCCGGCAGGATTTCCTCGGGACGATAGCGCGCGAGCGCCGGCGCGGACGCGATCCGGCGCGTGAGACGCAGCGCGTTCGCGGCGACGTGCCGATCGTGATCGGTCGACAGGTAGTTCGGCGCGATCGACGGTGCGCTACCCGGATCGGCGCTCGTGACGTGCACGCTGCCGCGCGACGTCGGCCGCAAATGGCAGACCGACGCCGTAAAGGCGTTGAAGCCGTGCAGCGGCTCGCCGAAGCGTTCGAGCGACAGCGGCTGCACGTGGTATTCGAGATCGGGGCGCGTGAGTGCGGGATCGTCCGGGTCAGATTTCGCGAATGCGCCCAGTTGCGACGGCGCCATCGACATCGGCCCGCGCTGCAGCAGCGCATATTGGGCGCCGATCATCAGCTTGCCCCACCAGTGCGCGGACAGCGTGTTGAGCGTGCGCACGCCGTCGACGCGAAACGCCATCCGCAATTGCAGGTGATCCTGCAGGTTTTCGCCGACGCCCGGCAGGTCCTGCACGACGTCGATGCCGAGCGCCTGCAGCCGCCGACCGTCGCCGATGCCCGACAGTTCGAGCAATTGCGGCGAATTCACGGCGCCCGACGTCAGCAGCACTTCCGCCCGCGCCCGCGCGACGTAATCGGTGCCGCCGCCGTGGTATTCGACGCCGACCGCGCGCCGCCCGTCGAAGATCACGCGCTGCGCGTGCGCGCCGGTGATCACGGTCAGGTTCGGGCGCGCCATCGCGGGCCGCAGGAACGCCTTCGACGTATTCCAGCGCACGCCGCGCTTCTGGTTCACTTCGAAGTAGCCGACCCCGGCATTGTCGCCGCGGTTGAAATCGTCGGTAGCGGGGATGCCCGTCTGCTGCGCGGCCTGCGCGAACGATTCGAGAATCTCCCAGCGCAGCCGCTGCTTCTCGACGCGCCAGTAGCCGCCCGCCCCGTGCGCGTCGCTCGCGCCCGCATGGTGATCCTCGCTGCGCTTGAAGATCGGCAGCACGCTGTCCCACGACCAGCCGGCGTCGCCGGTTTCCCGCGCCCAGTCGTCATAGTCCTCGCGCTGGCCGCGCATGTAGATCATCCCGTTGATCGACGAGCAGCCGCCGAGCACGCGGCCGCGCGGATACGACAGCGCCCGGCCGTTGAGCGCCGCTTCGGGCTGCGTCTTGTACAGCCAGTCGGTGCGCGGGTTGCCGATGCAGTACAGATAGCCGACCGGGATATGAATCCAGTGATAGTCGTCCTTGCCGCCTGCTTCGAGCAGCAGCACGTGGATGTCGGGATCCTCGGTCAGGCGGTTCGCGAGCACGCAGCCCGCGGTGCCTGCGCCGACGATCACGTAGTCGAATTCGCCCTCGAGCGTGCGTTGAGTAGTCACTGCTTGTCTCCTGTCGACCAGCGTTAGCGCTTCAGCGCTTACGCTGGTCCCATGGCGTGGTTGGATGGAGTTAGCGCTTCAGCGCTTACTCCATCCCCACGGCGGTCGACCCAAGTTGGCGCTTCAGCACTTACTCGGGTCCCATGGCGTGGCTGGACGGAGTTGCCGCTTCAGCGGCTTACTCCATCCCCACGGCGGTCGACCCAAGTTGGCGCTTCAGCGCTCACTCGGCTCCAAACCTCTTTGTTATTGCACCGCGCGGCGCGATGCCGCGCGCCTTTTCAGCATAGTGCGTCGCGTAGCACCGCGCCTGCTGCCCCCGCGCACGACCCGATGAAGCGTACTCCCGCGCCCGGCCGCCGATCCAATGAGTTATGCTGAACCGCGTTATAAGCTACGCTCATATCACGACGATGGATCTCACCCTGCTCCGCGCGTTCGCGACGGTCGCGCGCGAAGGCAATCTGACGCGCGCCGCGGCGCAGTTGCACCTCACGCAGCCGGCCGTCAGCCTGCAGATCAAGCATCTGCAGGAAACGCTCGGCGTCGCGCTGTTCACGCGCACGTCGCGCGGCCTGGCGCTCACGCGCGACGGCCAGACGCTGCTGCCGCACGCGGAACGCGCGCTCGCCGCGGCCGCCGACGTGCAGCGCGCCGCAGCCGCGCTGCGGCACGAGGTGCGCGGCCGGCTGCGGATCGGCACGATCCTCGACCCGGGGTTCCTGCGGCTCGGCGGCTTCCTGCGCGCGCTGGTCGAGACCCATCCGCAGATCGAGACCGCGTTGCGGCACGGGATGTCGGGCTGGGTGATCGAACAGGTGCGCGCGCGGGCGCTCGACGTCGGCTACTACATCGGCCGGCCGGGCGAGGACGATCCGCTCGACGGCGCGCTGTTCCACACCCTCACGCTCACGCATTTCCAGTACCGCGTGCTCGCGCCCGCCGGCTGGAAGGAGCGCGTGCAGCGCGCGCACGACTGGCGCGCGCTCGCCGCGCTGCCGTGGATCTGGACGCCGCCGGCGTCCGCGCACCACCGGCTGCTGTCGCGGCGTTTCGCCGACGCCGGCGCACAGCCGGTGAAGGTCGCCGAGGTCGACCAGGAGCAATCGATGCTCGACCTCGTCAAATCGGGGATCGGGTTGACGCTCGCGCGCGATTCGACCGCGCTGGCCGAAGCGCACGCGCATGCGCTGACGATCGTGGAGCGCGTGACGGTGCCGACCGAACTGACGTTCGTGACGCTCGCCGAGCGGCGCGACGAACCGGCGATCGCGGCCGCGCTGCGGTTGATCGAAACGCAGTGGGCGATATGAGCGTTGCTGATGTCGATGCGGCCGGTTGCGCATCGGGTTTCGCCGCCTGACGCATTCCGCGGATCGCCGTGACGGACCGGATCGCCCGCTCCCGCGTCGTGTCGCCGCGTCCCGTCCGGTCGTCACGCCATCGTTGCAGGCTTTTTGCTAGATTGTGCGTTCGCACACCGCGAGACCCCGATTGAAGGAGACCCGCATGGCCCGCAACATCGAGATCAAAGCCCGCGCCCGCGAATTCGACCGGCTGCGCGAACAGGCGGCTCAGCTCGCGACCGAAGCACCGTTGTTCTACCGCCAGCAGGATTTCTTCTACGACGTGCCGCGCGGCCGGCTGAAGCTGCGCCGCTTCGAGGACGGCACGCCGGCCGAGTTGATTTTCTATCAGCGCGACGACCGCGACGGCCCGAAGGCGTCGTACTACACGCGCAGCCCGGTAACGAACCCCGACGCGATGCATTCGCTGCTCGCGACCGCACTGACCACGCGCGGGATCGTGACGAAGGAGCGGCACGTGTACCTCGCGGGCCGTACGCGCATCCACCTCGACCGCGTCGACGGCCTCGGCGATTTCATCGAGCTCGAAGTCGTGCTCGGCCCGGACGACGACGAAGCCGGCGGCGAAGCCGAAGCGCACGAGGTGTTCACGAAGCTCGGCGTGGCGCAGGACGATCTCGTCGCGGTCGCGTACGTCGATCTGCTGAACGCCGACACCCAACCCGAAACGGCCTGATCCGGCCCCACCGATGGCGCCCCGCACGGGACGCCCCCGGCGCCCGTGCCGCGGCCCCTCCCCGTCACGCGGCGCCGGGCGTCAGATGCGCGAGCGGCAGTGCGCCGTTGCGCTTGAAGGTCGTCAGGACGATGTTCGAGCGCACACTGTCGACGCCCGGTACCCGCATCAGCTTCTTCATCACGAACTGCGACAGCGCGTTGAGATCCGGCGCGACGATCCGCAGCAGGTAGTCGGCATCGCCCACCACCGCATGGCATTCGAGCACTTCCGGCAGCACGTCGATCTGCTGCTGGAACTGCTCGATGATCGAATCGCCGTGATGCTTGAGCTTCAGGCTCGTGAACGCGGTCACGCCGAGCCCGAGCTTTTCGGGCCGCAGCATCACGCGGTAGCCTTCGATCACGCCGGCCGCCTCGAGCCGCTGCAGCCGGCGGCCGATCTGCGACGGCGACAGCGGCACCTCCTCGCCCAGTTGCTGATGCGTCGCGCGACCAAAGCGCTGCAGCACGTCCAATAGCGCGAGATCGAAGTGATCGAGTTCCAGCATGAGCATTCTCCGCATTGATTCGTGATTTAATGCGAGATTATCGCATAATTATGCGATTCAACGCCAACTATGCGCCCATTCCGCGCGCGGCCCGCTCTACACTTGCATGGTCCCAATCCCAGCGTGCAGAGCCTGATCATGTCCACCGTCGTCACCGCGAAACTGCAGGAGCAGTTCGATGCGGGTCTCGAAACCCGCGCCGATTTCACCATCGACCAGCCGCTGCAGCGCTACGGCCAGGTCGACCACGCGGTGTGGACGCAACTCTATGCGCGCCAGTCGGCCCTGCTGCGCGGCCGCGCGTGCGATGCATTCGTCGCCGGGCTCGGCAAGATCGAGCTGCCGGTCGATCGCGTACCGTCGTTCGCCGACGTGAACCGCCAGTTGAAGCCCGTGACCGGCTGGGAAATCGTCGCGGTGCCGGGCCTCGTGCCCGACCGCGTGTTCTTCGAACACCTCGCGAACCGGCGTTTTCCGGTCACCTGGTGGATGCGCCGTCTCGACCAGCTCGACTACCTGCAGGAACCCGACTGCTTCCACGACCTGTTCGGCCACGTGCCGCTGCTGATCGATCCGGTGTTCGCCGACTACATGCAGGCGTATGGCCGCACCGCGCTCGCGGTCGCCGACGACGAAGCGGCGCTGGCGCGGCTCGCGCGCCTCTATTGGTATACGGTGGAATTCGGGCTGATCCGCGACCCGCGCGGAACCAACGGGCTGTCGATCTACGGCGCCGGGATCGTGTCGAGCAAGGGTGAAAGCCTGTACAGCCTCGAAAGCGCGGCGCCGAACCGGCTCGGGTTCGACCTCGAGCGCGTGATGCGCACGAAGTACCGGATCGACACGTTCCAGAAGACCTACTTCGTGATCGACGATTTCGCGCAGCTGTTCGCGCTCGCCGACGTCGACGGCCGCGCACTGGCCGACCGGCTCGCGGCGCTGCCCGAATTCGCGGCCGGCGCGGTGCTCGAGACCGACCGCGTGCTGCATCGCGGCACGGGCGAAGGCTGGCCCGACGACGACGCGTGACGCATGACACGCCGGCGCCGCGGCGCCGGCCGCCGGCCGCCCGTCGCCCGTCACCCTTTGCGCAACTATGAAACAATGAACGATGCCGGCTGCGCCGCGCGGCGCAGCCGTGCGCGGGCGCCGTTACCGAACGAGAGGTGCAAGATGATCCACAAGCTCACATCCGAAGAACGCAAGACCCGGCTCGAAGGCCTGCCGCTATGGACGGCCGTGCCGGGCCGCGACGCGATCCAGCGCCGCCTGCGCTTCGCCGATTTCAACGAGGCATTCGGCTTCATGACGCGTGTCGCCATCAAGGCGCAGGAGATGAACCACCATCCGGAATGGTTCAACGTGTACAACCGCGTCGACGTCACGCTGTCGACCCACGACGCCGACGGCCTGACCGAGCGCGACATCGAACTCGCGCGGTTCATCGACGGCGCCGCCGCGCACGCGCAACCGGGCGCCTGAGTCCCGCCTCTACCGCCGCGCGTCTTTTCGATGCGCGGCGCGTCAACTTTTCATTTCGCTAAACGTTTTCTAGGATGTACTCAGCGAAAGCCTTCAGCTTTCCAAGCCATCCTTAAGGCGCGCGTAAGTCTCGTACGCTTTCCGCGCCTTGGGGTCTAAACCTTCCAGTTGCAGCGCGCTTTCGCGCTGTACAATCAGCAGCGCATACGGCTTGGAGAGCGCGCTGGCCTCTTCGCAGAGTTTGAGTTCGTCGCCGCTCGACGGCGAGCGGGCGCGCCAGAAATTGATCGCGGCTTCTAGGTCGTGGATCGAAATATCGGACATGATTGGATCTAATCGTTCGCTGGCCGCCATGCTTGATGTCAGGCGATGCGGCGCCCCTGTGGAAACGGCTTCGTGCTGTCCGCGTGCCTGAACCGCCAACCCATTGTACTTGAGCGAACTTCATGCGACTCCTTCTGATCGAAGACGACCGCCCCATCGCACGCGGTATCCAGAGCAGCCTCGAGCAGGCTGGCTTCACCGTCGACATGGTGCATGACGGCATTTTTGCCGAACAGGCGCTGGCACAAAACCGCCACGAACTCGTGATCCTCGACCTCGGCCTGCCGGGCATCGACGGGATGACGCTGCTCACGCGCTTCCGCCAGACCAACCGCCACACGCCCGTGATCGTGCTGACCGCACGCGACGAGCTGAACGACCGGATCCAGGGCCTGAACTCCGGCGCCGACGACTACATGCTCAAGCCGTTCGAGCCGGCCGAGCTCGAAGCGCGCATCCGCGCGGTGATGCGCCGCAGCGGCCCGCACAGCGACATGCCGCGTCCGGAAGTGTCGCTCGGCGGCGTCCGCCTGTCGGGCGTCGACCGCCGCATCTTCAACGACGACAAGCCGCTCGAACTGTCGCCGCGCGAATTCGCGGTGCTCGAGATGCTGCTGCTGCGTCACGGCCGCGTCGTCAGCAAGGCCCAGTTGCAGGATCACCTCACGCACTTCGGCGGCGATCTCGGCGACACCGCGATCGAAGTCTACGTGCACCGCGTACGCAAGAAACTCGAACAGTGCCGAGTCGAAATCGTCACGGTGCGCGGTTTCGGCTACCTGCTGCAGGAAATCCGCCAGACGGCGAGCGTCTGAGCGACGCCGCGCGCCGGCCGGCCGCGTGCCGTCGGCGCATGCGTGCTGCTCCGCGTCGCCGCTCCCGGCGTACGACCGCGCCGCTCCCCGTGAGCGGCGCTTATCCATTTGCCCGTCGAAATGTCTCCTGATCCGGCTGTGACCACCAGCCTGCGCCGCTCGCTGCTCCGGCGCCTCGCCGCCCCGCTGTCGATGCTCGCGCTGATGAGCGGCCTGATCGCCTACTGGCTCGCGTGGCAATACACGCAGCACGTGATCGACCGTTCGCTCGCCGATCTCGCGACCGCCATCTCCAAACAGATCCAGATCGCCGGCCCCGACGCGCCGTTCACGGTGCCGCCGCTCGCGCAGGCGATGTTCTCCGATCCGGCCGAAGCGCTGATCTACCGGATCAGCGACGGCGAGCAGGAACTCGCCGGCGACCCGAAGCTGCCGCTGCAGGGCATCAACGTCCGCCGCATGCATCATGCGTACGTGTTCGAGGCCGAATACGACAACCGCGCGGTGCGGGTCGCGCAGGTGCGCGTCGACAACGTCGAAGGCGGCCGGCCGATGGTCGTCGAAGTCGCGCAGCCGGTACGGCACCGCTACCGGATCGCGGCCGAATTCCTCGTCGCGATCATGATGCCCCTGCTGCTGCTGCTGCTCGCGGGCTGGGGCATCGTGTGGCGCGTCGTGAACCAGCAACTGGGCCCGCTCACGCATCTCGCCGATTCGCTGAACCGGCAGACCCACACGTCGCTGGAACCGGTCGACGAAACCGACGTGCCGCTGGAGATCCGGCCGCTGACGAGCGCGATGAACGCGCTGCTCGGCCGTCTGAAGACCGCGCTCGACGCGCAGCGCAAGTTCATCGCCGATGCCGCCCACCAGCTGCGCACGCCGCTCACCGCGGTGAAGCTGCATGCCGAGCAGGCGGCCGTCGCGCGCGACCCGCACCAGACCTACGCCGCGGTGCGCGAGCTGCGCGCGGCCGCGGACCGCGCGGTGCGGCTGTCCAACCAGTTGCTGTCGCTCGCGCGTGCCGAGCCGGGCGAACAGGCCGCACGCTTCGTCGATGTCGATCTCGCGGCGATGGCGTTCGAGACGGGCGCCGAATGGGTGCCGCGCGCGCTCGCGTCGCACGTCGACCTCGGCTTCCAGCGCAGCGACGACGCGGGCGACGACGAGAAGCTGATCGTGCGCGGCAACCCCGTGCTGCTGCGCGAGGTGATCGCGAACCTGCTCGACAATGCGCTGAAATACGTGCCGCTCGCGCGGCCGAACGGCGCGCGGATCACGGTGAACGTCGCGCGCGCGGCGCTCGAGGACAGCCAGCCTGCCGCCGAGATCGTCGTCGAGGACAACGGCCCCGGCGTGCCCGCGAACCAGCAGGCCGACCTGTTCAAGCGTTTCTTCCGCGGCGACGCGCAAAGCGGCAACGGCGTCGAAACGGGCGCCGGGCTCGGGCTCGCGATCGTGCACGACATCATTGCGATGCACGGCGGCACCGTGTCGTACGAGGATGCAGCGGAAGGCGGCTCGCGCTTCGTGGTGAGGGTGCCGCTCGCCGCGCATACGGAGAAACCGGCCAGCGAAACGCCGGCCGCGGCGCCGACGCACTGAGCGATTCGCGGCGGGCAGCCGCCGGCCCGTTGACCGGGCGGCCCGCCGGGGAAGGAAAGCGAACGACGGCCTATACGACGCGGCAACCGTCGGCTGAAACGACAGCGGCAGCGCGAGATGCGCCGCCGCCTGCATCACTTCCTGTTCTTCTTGTCCTTCGAACCGGACGCGGACTTGCCGTCCTTCTTGTCCTTGTCCTTCTTCTTTTTCTTCTTTCCGCCTTCGTCGGACGTCGCGAGCAACGTGCCGCGGCACGACTCCGCCCCGCAGTGGCACGCGTATTCGCGCTTGAGCTTCTTCGTCAGCTTCGCGTCGATCACGAGGCCGTAGTCGTAGAACAGCTCTTCTTCCGGCCCGATGTCGCGCAGCGCGTGGATGTACACGCGGCCCTTGACCTCCTCGGCTTCGCAGTTCGGCGCGCACGAATGGTTGATCCAGCGCGCGCTGTTGCCGTCGATCTTGCCGTCGATCACGCCGCCTTCGTCGAGTGCGAAGTAGAACGTATGATTCGGCTCGCTCGGGTCGTGCGGATGACGGCGCAGCGCTTCCTTCCACGAGATTCGCTCGCCCTTGTATTCCACTACGCGCTCGCCGGCCTTGATCGGCGCCACGGCGAACACGCCCTTGCCGTGTACTCCCGAGCGGCGCACCGCGATCCTGCGTGAACTCATCGAACGATCCCTTGTGAAGACGACTTGAATGGAAGCGGCCGCGATCGCGGCCGGACGCCGCGCCAAACGAAAACGCGGCACCGGTCGGTGCCGCGTCGGGGCATGCGGCGAATCACCCGCATCCTACACGTTCACGATTGCTTCGTTCAACATCGCGCGCAATATTGCGCGATGTGCTCAGCGCTGGCCGAATGCGACGTCGCCGAACAGCGCCTTGTGCTCGCGCGGCTGCGAGCGCCAGTATTGCGGCGGCGCCGTCACCTGCGCGCCGAGTTCGGCCGCCGCGTGCCACGGCCAGCGCGGGTCGTACAGCATCGCGCGCGCCATCGCGACGAGATCGGCGTCGCCGGCCTCGATCAGCCGGTCCGCGTGCCCGGGTTCGTTGATCAGGCCGACCGCGATCGTCGGCATGCCGACCGCCCGCTTCACGGCCTGCGCGAACGGCACCTGATAGCCGGGCGACAGCGGAATCTTCTGGAGCGGCGACACGCCGCCGGACGACACGTCGATCCAGTCGCAGCCGCGGCGCTTCAGTTCGTGCGCGAACGCGATCGTATCGTCGAGCTCCCAACCGCCTTCGACCCAGTCGGTCGCGGACACGCGCACGCCGACCGGCCGGTCTTCCGGAAACGCGGCGCGCACGATCTCGAAGATCTCGAGCGGAAACCGCATCCGGTTTTCGCGCGAGCCGCCGTATTCGTCGGTGCGCCGGTTCGCGAGCGGCGAGAGGAACTGATGCAGCAGGTAGCCGTGCGCCGCGTGCACTTCGATCGCATCGATGCCGAGCCGCGCGGCCCGCCGGGCCGACGCCGCGAAGGCGTCGCGGATGCGGTTCAGGCCCGCGGCATCGAGTGCGAGCGGCGGCGTCTCGCCGTCCTTGTGCGGCACGGCCGACGGCCCGTGGGGCAACCAGCCGCCGTCGGCGACCGGCACGAGCTGGCCGCCTTCCCACGGCGCCGCGCTCGACGCCTTGCGGCCCGCATGCGACAACTGCATCGCGACGCGGACCGGCGAATGCTTGCGGATCGCGGCCAGCACCGGCTTCAGCGCGGCTTCGGTCACGTCGTCCCACAGGCCGAGGTCGCCATGCGTGATGCGCCCGTCGGGTTCCACCGCGGTCGCTTCGATGCACAGCAGCCCCGCGCCCGACAGCGCGAGATGGCCGAGGTGAATCATGTGCCAGTCGGTCGCTTCGCCGCGTTCGGCCGAGTACTGGCACATCGGGGAAATCACGATCCGGTTCGGAAGGGTTACGCCGCGCAGCGTGAACGGAGAAAACAGCGCTGTCATGGAAGCCGCTCGTCAGGAAAGGGAAAGAGCGGACGAGCGTAGCACGCACGCCTGAAGCGTGCAGACGGCGCGATCGACAGTAAGCGGATGGTCAGGTACGGCCGGCCGGATGCCGGCGGTCCGCGGAACGTGCGGTGTACGGCGATGCGCCGGCCCGCAGCGGATGCAGGCCGGACTCACCTTGGCAGCGGGGGGAGCCGCTGCCCGCGACGTCAGAGCCCGACGCTGCCGAGCCACTCCGCGAACATGCGCCGTGCGGCCGTCTCGAGCGCGGGGCCGTGCTGCGCGGTATCGGCGCGCAACTGGCGCGCGTCGACACCGGGCGTCGCGGCGATTTCGCCGGCGTTCGCGATCAGCCACGGTTCGAAGCGCTCGGTGCGGATCTCGGGATGACATTGCAGCGCCAGCACGTGCTGCCCCCATGCGAATGCCTGGTGGCGGCAGGCCGGCGTCGACGCGAGATGGATCGCACCGCCCGGCAGGTCGAACGTATCGCCATGCCAGTGCAGCATCGACGTCGTCGCGCCGTCGAGATGGCGCAACGGCGACGCACGACCGGCGTCGGTGAGCGTCAGCGGCGTCCAGCCGAGTTCGTGCCGTGCGGCCGGATAGACGTGCGCCCCGAGCGCCCGTGCGATGAACTGCGCGCCGAGGCAGATGCCGAGGATCGGCAGCCCCGCGTCGATGCGCTGGCGCACGAGCGCCAGGAGCGGCGCGATCGTCGGATACTGTGCATCGTCGTACACGCTGAGCGGCCCGCCGAGCACGACGAGCAGCGACGGCTCGAGCACGTCGAGCACCTCGACCCGCGACGATCCGACATCGACGTAGCGCACCCGTCGACCGCGTTCGCCGAGCACCTGCTCGAAACTCCCGAGATCCTCGAAATGCACGTGGCGGATCGCCACGACTTCAGCGTTCATCATCGGCCTCCCGGTCGATCGACGGACGTCAGCCTGCGAAAATCTTCCAGGTCTTCTTCTGCGTCGCCGCGTCGGCTTCTTCCTGCACCGAGCAGTCGAGACGCAGATCGCTGTCGGACATCGAAATGTCGAGCGCCGCGCAGTGATGCACGGTCTTCTTCGACAGCTTGCCCGGCTGGAAATGCGTGCACGTGAGGCACATGCGTTGCGGCGGCGTCGCACCGGCCACCTGCAGCTCGCGCAGCGTCTTCAGCAGCGCGCGATACAGCGTGCCCTGCTCGTCCGCGCCGAGCTTGCCGACCGCTTTCGTCAGGAATTCAGGCCATTGCAGCGCCTTCTTCGCGGCCGTGCGGCCACGCGCCGACAGGCGCACGGCCAGTGCCCGGCCGTCGTCCAGCGCACGGCGCTTCTCAACGAGCCCCTTCGTCTCGAGCGTGCTGACCGCATCGCTCGTGGTGGCCGCGGTGAGCTGCGTCTCGCGCGCGATCTCGCCGAGCCGCATCGGGCCCTTGCGCTGCAGCAGCAGCACGAGAATCTCGCCCTGCGTCGGCGTGAGGCCAGCGCCTTCCGCCCAATCCCATGCCTCGCTCCGCATGGCCGTGCTCAACCGCAGCAGGCTGTGGGTCACACGTCCCGCAGCCTGGTTCCCGTAAACGCCTTCGCTCATAGTCTTTTCGCTTTGCCGCCGCCCGGATGGCCGAGCGGCCGTAGTGTGGAGATCGAATCCATCTCAAAACAGACGCACTCTTTCGAGTGGCGTCAGCACGGCCGTCGCGAGGCACACGCGGCGGTCGCGTTCGCGGCGACCGGAGAGACACGCATCGTTTCCGGTGTCCGCAAAGCCGACATTCTAAGCGAGAGCGGAAAATCGCACAGCTAAGTTATCCCCTGCACTCTGTGGAAAATCGCTGGATAACCGGATTTTTTCGTTGTGCGTGCAATGTCGCGCGCCCGCGAAACGGGGCGCGCCGATATTTTCCTGTTCGGATCGGCCATCGGCCGCACGCCGATGATCCACCGGGTTATCCCGCCCGCAGAGCATTGACTTTGCAGTGGAATATCGGGTTATCCACAGATTTTCAGGACGCCCGACAACGATTTCGGCCGGACATGGCAGCGAACGCCATTCAGCGAATCGCGCCGCGGTCGATCCCGCAATCTGCAAAACATTTTTTCACTCGCGCCAACGCAAGCACTGCTGCCGGACCGTCTCGTTCAGCGATTTTTCCTGTTTGAAAACGGTTCTCAACCACGATGCGTCGTTCACGCGCGCCTTCGCGAGCGCACCGATCTCGTCGAGCGCCGCCCGCGAACCGAGCACGGCCGCATGCGGCGCGATCCGGTCGAGCGTGTCGAGGATGTCTTCCGCGATCGTGCGGCGCTCGCCCGTCTGAGGATTCACGCAGGTGCCTTCGAGCCCGAAGCGGCACGCTTCGAAACGGTTGAACGTGTAGACGAGGTAATCGTCCTCCGACAGCTTCAGCGGCCGGTCGGTCAGCAGGTAGCGTGCGAGCGTCTGGATGTAGCAGGCGATCGCCGCCGCGCGATCGACCGACAGCGGCGTGTCCATCACGCGCACCTCGATCGTGCCGTAGCCGGGCTTCGGCCGGATATCCCAGTAGAAGTCCTTCATCGAGTTGACGACGCCCGTGTTCACCATCTTCGTGAAGTACTCCTCGAAGCTGTCCCAGGTCAGCACGAACGGCGCGCGGCCCGACAGCGGGAACGCGAACACCGAATTCAGGCGTGCCGAATGGAAACCCGTGTCGACGTTCTGCACGAATGGCGACGACGCGGACAGCGCGATGAAGTGCGGAATGAAGCGCGACATCGAGTGCAGCAGGAACAGCGCGCTGTCGGGATCGGGGCAACCGATGTGCACGTGCTGGCCGAACACGGTGAACTGCTTCGCGAGATAGCCGTACAGCTCGGAGATGTACTGGAAGCGCGGCGCATCGTAGATCTGCCGGTCGCTCCATTGCTGGAACGCATGCGTGCCGCCGCCGGCCAGCCCGACGTTGAGCTGGTCGGCGGCCTTCACGAGCACGTCGCGGATCGCATGCAGTTCGCCGACGGCTTGCTCGTGCGAATGGCAGATGCCGGTCGACAGCTCGATCATGCTTTCTGTGATTTCCGGCGTGATGTTGCCCGGAAAGGTCTCGCCCTGGATCAGGCGCATCAGGTCGGATGCCGCTTTGGTCAGGTCGTAGTTGTGCGTGTTGACGACCTGGATCTCCAGTTCGACGCCGAACGTGAACGGTTCGGAATTGACGAAGGTTTCGAGTGCCATGGCAGGTTCCGGAATCAGTTGCCGTCGCTGCGTTCGCCGACCGCCGACAGGCAGCGGTAGACGACGAACGGGCTGACGAGCTGCAGGATCACGATCGAGCACATCACGATCGCGCGCAGGTGCGGGTCGAAATTCGGATAGAGCTGGTAGGTATCGTCGACGAGCAGGTACGACAGCGCGGACATCGGCGTGAGCGCGATGCCGAGCGCGACGCCCTGCTTCATCCCGATGCCGCTCGGCTTCGCGAACGCGACGACGCCGGCCAGCTTCGCGACGAGCCGCGTGACGATCAACACGATCGCGAGCAGCCCGCCGAGCGCGATGTCGCCCCACGTGAACGACGTGAGCGTCAGCACGAACAGCACCACCGTCAGCAGCCATCCGGCCGTGCCGAAATGCTCGGGCCACAGCTGCGGCCGCGCTTCGAGGTTCTTCACGATGATGCCGGCAAGCAGCAGCGTGAGCAGCGTCGACAGTTTCAACGCCTGCGCGACGGCAATCGCGAGCATCACGAGCCCGAACAGCGCGACGAACGAATGCTCGTCGCGCATCGTCGCGGTCATGTGACGGAACAGGTAATTGCACGAACGCGCGACGAGATACGCGACGATGAAGGAACCGGCGAGCAGGTAGAGCGGTTGCAGGATCGTCGCGAAAACGTTGCCGTACGCTTCCTGATGCAGCCAGCTCGTCACGAGCTTGGTCAGCACGATCGCATACACGCTGTTGAGCGCGGTGAGCGTGATGAGGCGTTGCGACACCTGCCCTTCCGCGCGCAGTTCGGTCTTGAGCTGGATCACCATCGACGGCGACGTCGCGATCGCAATCGCCGACAGCACCAGCGCGACCATCCCCGATACGCCGAGCGCGAGCATCACGAACAGCACGAGTACGAACGTGAGCGTGGCTTCCGCGAGACTCGACGCGACGAGCCACGGATTGCGCCGGATCCAGCGCAGGTCGAGGCGGCTGCCGAGCTCGAACAGCAGCAGGCCGAGCGCGACGTCCATCAGCAGTCGCGAGGTTTCGTCGGTGCTCGCGTCGATCACGCCGAATCCGAATGAACCGGCGATCAGGCCGATCACGGCATAGCCGGTGATGCGCGGCAGGCGCCACGCGCGATAGCACAGCTCGCCGCACAGGCCGGCTGCGAAGAGCGCGAGCCCGGCCCAGAACACGGCATCCGGCGCAAGCGGCCAGTTGGGCAGGAATGAGAACGCCGACTTCATCGTGGTGACTTCTCCTTTGGAAGCAACCGCCAGCGACGCGGGGTCAAGCGTCAGGAATGGATGCGCGCCGGCTGGGTATCGCCCCGAATGTGATTGTTGTGCTCGACGATGGCGGTACATGGGGTCCGCCTGTTCCGCCACAAGGCGGAACGTCGTTCAGGTTGCCGATCTGGATTGTCGGCCTGGTGTGTGAACGGACAGCGCAGTCTCGAAGATTCAGATTCGAAATCGTGCCGACCGTTCCATTGAAGCATGTCCGGCGCCTGGCCGAACGAACGCGAAGGAAACCGATTGTGCCACAGGTTTTTCGCTCTGGAACCGATTGAATCGACTCGCGGCGCTGTGCGGCACCACAGGTCTTTGGTTTCAAAGGTTTACTTGTATATATACATAGTAGAAGTTAACAAAGGGCGCACAGTTCTGTGGATAACTCCGGTTTACGCTGCCATATCAAGGCGTTGGCGAAACCATAACCGATTGCACAGGCTGTTCGTGCACAGACGTTTGAGTTGAGCAACTTTCGGGCCGCTTCACAGCTGTGCCGAGTTACCCAGTTTACGTCCACTGTGATTACACACGAAGTGCGTGCGGATTTTGCGCGGTTATCCACAGCGTGGCGTGGATAACCTTGCACGGGAAAATCGGGAAACTGTGAGAAAGGCGCGGCCGATCAGCCCGTCGAACCGACGCGGCGTGCGCGCAACGCGCGGATCAGGAAGCGGGCGGGATCGACCGCGTCGGCGAGTTCGCGCTCGAGCGGCCACGGCTCGCCTTCGAGTTGCGACGCGATCAGCTCGGCGCCGAGCGCAGCCCACACGAGGCCGCGCGAACCGAAGCCGAATGCGCCGTAGAGGCCGGGCATGCGCGGCAGGTCGCGCGCCTGCGCACCGCCCAGCGCGCGTGCGTTCGCGGTGGCCTGCGCTTCGTCGGCGAGTGGGCCGACGAGCGGCAGGCGGTCGCCGACGACCCAGCGGAACGCCACGCGCCCGCGCAGCGTGGCGGGGTCCGGCAGGTCGCCGATCAGGCCCGGCAGCAGGTGCCGCACGCGCTCGAGGTTTTCGACGTGGCCGGCCGTCCGCATCGCGGGATCGGTATCGTCGGGCTCGAACGTGGCGCCGATCAGCAGCGTGCCGTCGTCGAGCGGGACCGCGTAACCGTCGCCGATCGCCGGGCACGGCAGCGGCGCCGTGGTGCCCGGCGGCAACAGCGTGAGCTGGCCGCGCACCGGTTGCAGCGCGACATGCCGCAGCCCGGCAAGACGCGCGGCGTCGCCCGCGTTCGCGAGCACGACGACTGGGGCATCGGCCAGCGTGGCGCCGGTATCGTCGAGCGCATGCCAGGTGTCGCCCCGCCGTTCGAGCCGCGCGACGCGGGTGGACGCAAGCAGGCGCACGCGCTCGCCGGCCGCCGCATATTGCGCGGCACACAGCCCGGCCGGCCAGACGGCGCCGCCGTGCGGAAACAGCAGGCCGCCATGCGCGACCGGCAGATTCAGGTGCGCACGCGCGGCCTCGGCATCGAGCAGGGTGACGTAGTCGGACGGTGCGCCGAACGCATCGAACGCGTCGCGCATCCGCGCAAAATCGTCGGCCGATTCGGCGAGATGGATCATCCCGTGCGTGCTGCGTGCGAACGCATGCCCCGCGCGTTCGAGGGCGTGCCAGCGTGCGATCGCGTGCAGGAAGCCGCCGCGCGTGAGCCGGCTCGCGACGTTGTCGTCGCGCGTCATCAACGGATGGAAAACCCCGGCCGGGTTGCCCGACGCTTCGCTCGCGATCCGTTCGTGCCGCTCGATCAGCGTGACGTCCCAGCCGCGCGCAGCCAGGCGTTCGACCACCGCGCAGCCGGCGAGGCCCGCGCCGATCACGATCGCGCGGCGCGCGGCGACGGGCAGTGCACGCGGCGGCTCGTGCCGGCGCGCGCGCCAGCGCGGCGCATATTCGCCGACGAGACGATCGTCGACTTCGCGGAACGTGAAACCTGTTTCGCCGAGCGCGTGTTTTACGTCGTCGGACTTTGCATGCGTCGCAAACGTCGCGTGTTTGCCGGCGATTTTCGCGAGTGCGCGGATCCCGTCGTTCGATGCCGCGGCGCCATCGAGAAAAAACGCATCGGCGCGCGCGACGAGCTTCTTAGACAGATCGATCGCATTGCCGAACGCGAGCGTGAGCACCACGCGTCCTTCGTCGAATTCGAGCCGATGCAGGCCCGGCACGAGGATCGGCCATGCATCGATCAATGCGCCGACGTCTGCCGATATGGTTGTGCCTGCAACCATATGGGAAACCGCGCGGCGCAGGTCGTCGCGGGAGAACGGGTGCGGCTCGAGCGCGACGACATGCAGCCGTTCGCAACGCGCAGGATCGTCGCGCCACGCGGCCCAGGCCGCAAGGAAGCCGGCGCCCGCGCCGAACTCGGTCGTGACGATCGTGAACGTTCTGCGCCGCTGCCAGCGGGCGGGCAGCCCGTTACCCGCGACGAACGTGCGATGCGCGTGCGCGAGCGTGCCGGATGCGCCGCGATGAAGCTCGCCGAACTCGGGCGAGACGAGCGTGCCGTCGTCGCGAAGCGCGAGCGTGGCGTAAACAAGTCGGTCGGGCATGCGAAACAAAAAACGTGGCGGCCAAGCCTGGCAAGGGATTGCGGGAGGCCGTCCGACCGGCCGTTGGAAAAGGGCAACGGGGTGACGTACGGGCCGACCACGCTGCGTATCCTGTCCGCTTGGCGCAGGTCAAAAAACGGTCAATCGGCGATTCATTCGGCGAAATACCGATGAAAATCTTTGAAACCCTTGTCGTTATTGGGTTTGCGCTGCGCTATCATAGCAACGCCGTACCGCGGGGTGGCCGCCGGCAAGCCGGAGGGCGCGTCGCGCGGGCCAGGATTCGGCGCTGTGTCGTCGGAGTCTGACTCTCGACGGCACGGTTCGCGCACGTATAATCGGCGCGTTCGCGCTGTTCGTGTCAACCTAACCTGATAAAGGAACCTTAATGAACAAACAGGAACTGATCGACGCCGTCGCCGCCCAAACGGGCGCCAGCAAGGCTCAAACCGGCGAAACGCTGGACACGCTGCTCGAAGTCATCAAGAAGGCCGTGTCGAAGGGTGATGCGGTTCAGCTGATCGGCTTCGGCAGCTTCGGTTCGGGCAAGCGCGCAGCACGTACGGGCCGCAACCCGAAGACGGGCGAAACCATCAAGATCCCGGCAGCCAAGACGGTCAAGTTCACGGCTGGCAAGGCGTTCAAGGACGCCGTCAACAAGCGTTAAACCCGCGCCTGTTCCAGAAAAAAACCCGCCTTTCGGCGGGTTTTTTGTTGGGCGCGCGCGGCATTTTCGCCACAGTCCGCACCGCTCTTGCAAAAGTTAACGGTTACTTTTACGAGCCGTTACACGCGATCACGCATGCACGATCTGCGTGTCGCCGTGATCGTCGTCGTCGTGCGAATCGACGTCCCACGCCGGGAACGGATCGTCGAACGCCGCCCATCCCGTCGCGCCGAGTGCGAACTCCGCATCGGTCAGCAGGCACGCGTCGAGTTTCGCGCGCCACGCATCGGCATCGAGTGCGATGCCGATCAGCACGAGTTCCTGCCGGCGATCGCCGACCGTGCGATCGTCGAGATCGCCCAGCCATTCGGCGCGGATTTCAGCGAGCAACTCGTCGTCGTCCGGCCATTCCGCGCGATCCTGCGCCGCCCACCACGAACCCGCCGGCCCGTGCCGGCATACGCCGCCCGCCTGCGACAGCGAACCCGCGATGTCGTTGCGCGTCGCGAGCCAGAAGAAACCCTTGCTGCGCAGCACGCCCGGCCACTCCTGATGCAGCAGCGCCCAGAGCCGTGCCGGGTGAAACGGCCGGCGCGCGCGGTAAACAAAATTGCCGATCCCGAATTCGTCGGCTTCGCCGTGCACGTGCGCATGATGGTCGTCATGGCAGTCGGGGTCGTCGCAATGCGTGTGATCGTGGTCGAGCGACGCGAGCCAGCCCGGCGCATTCGCGGCTTCGTCGAAATCGAAGCGGCCGGTGTTCAGTACTTCGTCGAGCGGCACGTTGCCGAACGTCGATACGACCTGGTGCGCGCGCGGATTGAGGCGCGCGAGGATATGCTGCAGGCGCGCGAGATCGTCCGCGGCGACCAGGTCGGCCTTGTTGATCACCAGCACGTCGCAGAATTCGATCTGCTCGATCAGCAGCTCGACGAGCGTGCGGTCGTCGTCTTCCGACGCGGCGATGCCGCGCGTCGCGAGCGCGTCGTCGGAGCCGTAGTCGCGCAGGAAGTTGTACGCGTCGACCACGGTGACGAGCGTGTCGAGCCGCGCGACGGCCGACAGCGACGCGCCGTCGTCGTCGACGAACGTGAACGTTTCGGCGATCGGCATCGGCTCCGCGATACCGGTCGATTCGATCATGATCGCGTCGAAGCGGCCCTCGGACGCGAGCTTGCGGATCTCGATGAGCAGATCGTCGCGCAGCGTGCAGCAGATGCAGCCGTTCGACATTTCGACGAGGCGTTCCTCGACGTGCGACAGCGCCTGCGCATCGCGCACGAGCGACGCGTCGATGTTGACCGCCGCGAGATCGTTGACGATCACCGCGACTTTCAGGCCCGCGCGGTTCGCGAGGACGTGATTGAGCAGCGTGGTCTTGCCGGCGCCGAGGAAGCCGGACAGCACGGTGACGGGCAACGGCTGTTTCATTGCCGGATTCATGATGATATGCACCAACGGAAAAGATGAAAAAGCGGCCGCGGCGCCCTGCCGGGGCGCGATCGGCCCGCATGCGGGCGAAACGGCGGCGTCAGCCCGCATTGTGCATCAAACGCGCGCCGGCCGGCCCGGCGTCAGCCGGCGATGCGGCGCGGCATCACTGCGCGGCCTGAGAGGCCGGAGTGGTTTGAGCAGTTTGAGCAGTCTGCGTGGACAGCAACTTCCATTGCGTCAGGATGCCGGCGATCTGCCGCGCGTACTTGTCGCGCAGCGACGGCGTTTCCGAATGATAGGCGCCGACCGCCTGCCACGTGTTGCCGTAGCGGTTCATCTTCTGTCTGAGATGCCACGCGGCGATGTACACGTTCTTGCACGGTTCCATCAGCGTGTCGCGGCCGATCCCGTAGCGCGACAGCGTCGGCAGGTGGATCGAATTGATCTGCATCAGGCCGTAGTCGACCGAGCCGTTCGTATTCTTGTTCAGCGCACCGGGCCGGTTGCGCGACTCCTGCCACGCGATCGCGCGCAGGATCAGCGGATTGACCTGCTGGTATTTGGCCGCTTCGTCGAAACAGTCCGCGCGTGCGTTGCCGCTGGCGAACCACGCGCCGGCGGCGATCAACGCGATCGAAGCGAACCGTCTGTTCATCGTGCGGAAACGAAAAGGAATTGCGCGAAGCTCGGGGAAAACCCGTGCCTGTTTATTAGTGCGACGAGAAACGCGCCGCCCGTATCATACCGGCAGACCGCCGGATTGCGACAGGCAGGAATACGACAGCCCGGCTATACCGCATTTCCGTGTCGGTTCATCGCGAAATTGGGACGGCGGCGGGAGGCGACGGCCGGCATGCGGAGTATGACATCGATCCTTACATATTGCATACGGCTCGCCGGATACATGTCGTATGTGAGACAGTCTTCGGATCAATGTGATATTTCGGACATGAAAAACTGCTAATGTCGCCTCTTTCGGACCTGGATCCCAGCACTACCGCCGGAAGTGGCCTGAGCCGGCATCGACCCATTCATCCATGACAAGAAATCGCTTCGTTATGCGGCGTATCGCCACGACCCTGCTCGTGGCCGGCATCATCGTCTCGCAGGCCGCCTACGCTCAGGTCACGCTCAACTTCGTGAATGCGGATATCGACCAGGTCGCGAAGGCGATCGGCGCCGCGACCGGCAAGACCATCATCGTCGACCCCCGCGTGAAGGGGCAGCTCAATCTCGTGGCCGAACGGCCGGTGCCGGAAGACCAGGCGTTGAAGACGCTGCAGTCCGCGCTGCGCATGCAGGGCTTCGCGCTCGTGCAGGATCACGGCGTACTGAAGGTCGTGCCGGAAGCCGACGCGAAGCTGCAGGGCGTGCCGACCTATGTCGGCAATGCGCCGCAGGCGCGCGGCGACCAGGTGATCACGCAGGTGTTCGAACTGCACAGCGAATCGGCGAACAACCTGCTGCCCGTGCTGCGGCCGCTGATCTCGCCGAACAACACGGTGACGGCCTACCCGGCGAACAACACGATCGTCGTGACCGACTATGCGGACAATGTGCGCCGCATCGCGCAGATCATCTCGGGCATCGACAGCGCCGCGGGCTCGCAGGTGCAGGTCGTGACGCTGCGCAACGCGAACGCGATCGACCTCGCCGCGCAGATGCAGAAGATGCTCGACCCGGGCGCGATCGGCAACAGCGACGCGACGCTGAAGGTATCGGTCACGGCCGACCCGCGCACCAACTCGCTGCTGCTGCGTGCGTCGAACGCGTCGCGCCTGGCGGCCGCGAAACGCCTCGCGCAGCAGCTCGATGCGCCGAGCGCGGTGCCCGGCAACATGCACGTCGTGCCGCTGCGCAACGCCGATGCGGTGAAGCTCGCGAAGACGCTGCGCGGGATGCTCGGCAAGGGCGGCAACGACAGCGGCTCGTCGGCGTCGTCCAACGATGCGAACAGCTTCAACCAGAGCGGCGGCTCGTCGTCGAGCGGCAACTTCTCGACCGGCACGTCGGGCACCCCGCCGCTGCCGTCGGGCGGCCTTGGCGGTTCGTCGTCTTCGTCGTCGTACGGCAGCGGCTCGTCCAACGGTGGCGGCCTCGGCAGCGGCGGCCTGCTCGGCGGCGACAAGGAGAAGAACGACGACAACCAGCCGGGCGGGATGATCCAGGCCGACTCGGCGACCAACTCGCTGATCATCACCGCGTCCGATCCGGTTTACCGGAACCTGCGCTCGGTGATCGACCAGCTCGACGCGCGGCGCGCGCAGGTCTACATCGAAGCGCTGATCGTCGAGCTGAATTCGAATACGTCCGGCAACCTTGGCATCCAGTGGCAGGTGGCGAGTGGCCAGTTCCTCGGCGGCACGAACCTGAATCCGTCGGGCGGCCTGGGCAACAGCATCGTCAACCTGACGGCGGGCGGCTTGACCAACGCAGCCGGCGGGGTCACCGGCGGCGGGCTGGCCTCCAATCTCGGCCAGTTGGCCCAAGGGCTCAACATCGGCTGGCTGCACAACATGTTCGGCGTGCAGGGGCTCGGCGCGCTGCTGCAGTACTTTGCGGGCGTGAACGACGCGAACGTGCTGTCGACGCCGAACCTGATCACGCTCGACAACGAGGAAGCGAAGATCGTCGTCGGCCAGAACGTGCCGATCGCGACCGGCTCGTATTCGAACCTGACGAGCGGCACCACGAGCAATGCATTCAATACCTACGATCGTCGCGACGTCGGCCTGACGCTGCACGTGAAGCCGCAGATCACCGACGGCGGGATCCTGAAGCTGCAGCTCTATACCGAGGATTCCGCGGTCGTCGCCGGCACGACCAGCTCGCAGACCGGCCCGACCTTCACGAAGCGCTCGATCCAGTCGACGATCCTGGCCGACAACGGCGAGATCATCGTGCTCGGCGGCTTGATGCAGGACAACTACCAGGTATCGAACAGCAAGGTGCCGCTGCTCGGCGACATCCCGTGGATCGGCCAGCTGTTCCGTTCGGAATCGAAGGTGCGCGCGAAAACCAACCTGATGGTATTCCTGCGCCCGGTGATCATCTCCGATCGCAGTACCGCGCAGGAAGTGACGGCCAACCGCTACGACTACATCCAGGGCGTGACGGGCGCATACAAGTCGGACAACAACGTGATGCGCGACAAGGACGACCCGATCGTCCCGCCGATGCCGATCGGTCCGAGCCAGGGCGGCACGCCGGCCGGCAACCTGTTCGATCTCGACAAGATGCGTCGCCAGCAGTTGCAGCGCCAGGTGGCGCCGGTGCCGGCCCAGCCGTTGCCGGAAGCAACGCCCGCGCAGCCGCAGAGCGTGCCGCAGCAGGCCGTGCCGCAACAGCCGCTGACCACCGCGCCGGGAGCCTCGCAGTGAGCGACGTGCTCGCGTCTTCCACTCACGACGGCGCGCCGGGCGAACGCCAGCCGCCGTCGCCGCTCGCCGCTCGCCTGCTGCCGTACGGCTTCGCGAAGAGCGGCCAGGTGCTGATCGCGCATCAGCTCGACGACACGCTCGAGGTGTGGATCAGCGAACGCACGAGCGATGCCGCGCTCGCGGAAATCGCGCGCAACTTCGGCTCGATCGCCGTGCATCGCGTGCCGGCCGACGAGCTCGCGCAGGCGATCAACCAGGCCTACGCGCGCCAGGACGGCAGCGCCGCGCAGGTGGTCGGCGAGGTCGAAGGCGAAGTCGACCTGTCGCGGCTGATGCAGGACATCCCCGAGGTCGAGGATCTGCTCGAATCGGAAGACGACGCGCCGATCATCCGGATGATCAACGCGCTGCTCACGCAAGCGGCGCGCGAACAGGCGTCGGACATTCACATCGAGCCGTTCGAGAATGCGTCGGTCGTGCGCTTTCGCGTCGACGGCACGCTGCGCGACGTCGTGCGCCCGAAGAAGGCGCTGCATGGCGCGCTGATCTCGCGGATCAAGATCATGGCGCAGCTCGACATCGCGGAGAAGCGCCTGCCGCAGGACGGCCGTATCACGCTGCGCGTCGGCGGCCGGCCGGTCGACGTGCGCGTGTCGACGCTGCCGACCGGGCACGGCGAGCGCGCGGTGCTGCGTCTGCTGGAAAAGGATGCGGCGCGCCTGAACCTCGAAGCGCTCGGGATGGGTCGCGACACGCTCGTCCAGTTCGACAAGCTGATCGCGCGCCCGCACGGCATCGTGCTCGTCACGGGCCCGACCGGTTCGGGCAAGACGACCACGCTGTACGCGTCGATGTCGCGGCTCGAAACCGCGACGACCAACATCATGACCGTCGAGGACCCGATCGAATACGACCTGTCCGGCATCGGCCAGACGCAGGTGAACGAGCGGATCGGGATGACCTTCGCCCGCGCGCTGCGCTCGATCCTGCGCCAGGACCCGGACGTGATCATGATCGGCGAAATCCGCGACCTCGAAACCGCGCAGATCGCGGTGCAGGCATCGCTGACGGGCCACCTCGTGCTCGCGACGCTGCACACGAACGATGCGGCGTCCGCCGTCACGCGTCTGACCGACATGGGCGTCGAGCCGTACCTGCTCGCGTCGTCGCTGCTCGGCGTGCTCGCGCAGCGCCTCGTGCGCCAGCTCTGCCCCGTCTGCAAGGAAGAGCGGCACGAGGAAGGCCGCACCGTGTGGCATCCGGTCGGCTGCGACAAGTGCGGGTATTCGGGCTACTCGGGCCGGCGCGGCGTCTACGAACTGCTGCTGGTCGACGATTCGATCCGCGCGCTGATTCACCGCAACGCGGCCGATGCCGAGATTCTGGCCGCCGGCCGTGCGGAAGGGATGCGCACGCTGCGCGACGACGCCGAGCGCTGGCTCGCGTCGGGGGCGACGTCGCTCGAGGAAGTGCTGCGCGTGACGGGAGGCGCATAGCCCGATGCCGGCATTCCGTTTCGAAGCCATCGATTCGGCGGGACGCGCGCAGAAAGGCGTGATCGATGCCGACAGCGCACGCGCCGCGCGCGGCCAGCTGCGCACGCAGGGGCTCACCCCGCTCGCCGTCGAGCCGGCCGCGAGCGCGAAGCGCGGCGCGCGTTCGCAGCGGCTCGCGTTCGGCCGCAAGCTGTCGCAGCGCGAACAGGCGATCCTCACGCGCCAGCTCGCGAGCCTGCTAATCGCGGGGCTGCCGCTCGACGAGGCGCTCGGCGTGCTGACCGAGCAGGCCGAGCGCGACTACATCCGCGAACTGATGGCCGCGATCCGCGCGGAAGTGCTCGGCGGCCATTCGCTCGCGAATGCGCTGGGTCAGCATCCGCGCGATTTTCCGGAAATCTATCGCGCGCTGGTCGCGGCCGGCGAGCACACCGGCAAGCTCGGCATCGTGCTGTCGCGCCTCGCCGACTACATCGAGCAGAGCAATGCGCTGAAGCAGAAGATCCTGCTGGCGTTCACGTATCCGGGCATCGTCACGCTGATCGCGTTCGGCATCGTCACTTTCCTGCTGAGCTATGTCGTGCCGCAGGTCGTCAACGTGTTCGCGAGCACGAAGCAGCAGTTGCCGATCCTCACGGTCGTGATGATGGCGCTGTCGGAATTCGTGCGGCACTGGTGGTGGGCGATGCTGATCGCGGTCGCGCTCGTCGTGTGGTTCGTGAAGGCGACGCTGTCGCGCGCCGGGCCGCGGCTCGCATTCGATCGCTGGGTGCTGACCGCGCCGCTTGCGGGCAAGCTCGTGCGCGGCTACAACACGGTGCGCTTCGCGAGCACGCTCGGCATTCTCACCGCGGCCGGCGTGCCGATCCTGCGCGCGTTGCAGGCGGCCGGCGAGACGCTGTCGAACCGCGCGATGCGCGCGAACATCGACGACGCGATCGTGCGCGTGCGCGAGGGCTCCGCGCTGTCGCGCGCGCTGAACAACGTGAAGACGTTTCCGCCGGTGCTCGTGCACCTGATTCGTTCGGGCGAAGCGACGGGCGACGTGACGACGATGCTGGATCGCGCGGCCGAAGGCGAAGCGCGCGAGCTCGAACGCCGCACGATGTTCCTGACGAGCCTGCTGGAGCCGCTGTTGATCCTCGCGATGGGCGGCATCGTGCTCGTGATCGTGCTGGCCGTGATGCTGCCGATCATCGAGCTGAACAACATGGTGCAGTGACGCGACGGCCCGCGTGCCGGGCCGCCGCCGTTCAGCGCATGTAGATCGCGGGGGACGGCGTGTTGGCCGGGAGCTGGACTTCGGCGCGGGCGCCGTTGCGGTCGACGATGATCGAGCGCGGGCGTACTTCGGCGAGCTTCGCGCCGGGCGTGACGTCCGCGCCGAGCGACACGGCGCGCGGCGGTTCGCCGCCGACGCCGACGATCGCCGCGCCGCCGTGATCGAGCGCGAGAATGCCGAACAGGTGGATGTCCTGAACGGGATTCTTGTCGAGCTGACCGCCGAAGAGCGCGGCGGCGTCCTCGGTGCGGATCGGCAGCCGCGCGGCGGCGGCGGGCAGCGGCGCTTCGCGGGCCGACAGCGTGACGACCCAGTAGGTGGCCGTCGCGCACAAACCCGCGAAGAGGGCGAGGGAAAGGATCCGGATCGAGAGCGCGTTCATGCGCGCTATTGTACGGATGTATATGAAATTTGCGTTGGGTGAAAGCCCTCGGCGATGCGCGCCTTACAATGCGTGCTCCGCGCCCGCGGGTCCGGAAGGTTGCTGTCAGGCAATCGTCCGGTGCGCCGGGTGCGTCACTCAATCGACGACATTTTTTGGAAAGAGGTAGTCAGTCATGCAAACGTGGATCACTCGCCGCAACGCGGCCGTGCGTCGTCAGCGCGGTTTCACGCTGATCGAGATCATGGTGGTGGTCGCAATCCTCGGGATCCTGGCGGCGCTGATCGTGCCGAAGATCATGAGCCGCCCGGACGAGGCGCGCCGCATCGCCGCGAAGCAGGACATCGGCACGATCATGCAGGCGCTCAAGCTGTACCGTCTGGACAACGGCCGCTATCCGACCCAGGAGCAGGGCCTGAACGCGCTGATCCAGAAGCCGACCACCGACCCGATCCCGAACAACTGGAAGGACGGCGGCTATCTCGAGCGCCTGCCGAACGATCCGTGGGGCAACGGGTACAAGTACCTGAACCCGGGCGTGCACGGCGAGATCGACGTGTTCAGCTACGGCGCCGACGGCAAGGAAGGCGGAGAGAGCAACGACTCCGACATCGGCTCGTGGCAATAAGCCGACGCTGATCGCCCGACGTTTCATCGCCGCTCTTCATGCTCGCAATGCGCACGACTTTCCGCTGCGGCCGCGACTGCCGTGTGCATCGCGGTGCGGTGCCGTCCGTACCGGCCGGTGCCGATGGCGGCTTGACGAAGCGCCGCGCGGCGCGGCGTCGCGCGCGCGGCTTCACGCTGCTCGAAATGCTGGTCGTGCTCGTGATCGCGGGGCTGCTCGTGTCGCTCGCGTCGCTGTCGCTGACGCGCAATCCGCGCACCGACCTGCGCGAGGAAGCGCAGCGCATCGCGCTGCTGTTCGAGACGGCCGGCGACGAAGCGCAGGTGCGCGCGCGGCCGATCGCGTGGCAGCCGACCGCGCACGGTTTCCGTTTCGACGTGAGTTCGCCCGACGGCTGGCGCACACTGCGCGACGACCTGCTGCGCCCGCGCGACTGGGACGGCGGCGTCACGGGCGCCGACATCGATTACCCGGGGTCGGACACGCACGCGAACCGCGTCGTGTTCGGCACCGAGAGCATCGACACGCCGGTGCGCGTGACGCTGCATTCGGCCGCCGGCAGCGCGACGATCGTCGGCACCGGCAACGGCCGCTACGAGGTGCAATGACGATGCGTCGTCGCCTGCCCTTCCCCGTTTCTTCATCCCGCGGCTTCACGATGATCGAGGTGCTGGTCGCGCTCGCGATCATCGCGGTTGCGCTCGCCGCGTCGATCCGCGCGGTCGGCACGATGGCGACCAACGCGTCCGACCTGCATCGCCGGCTGCTCGCCGGCTGGAGCGCCGACAACGCGCTCGCGCAGTTGCGCCTCACGCATGCGTGGCCGGAGGTCGGCGAGCAGAGTTTCGACTGCCCGCAAGGCAACGTGCAGCTCGTCTGCACGCAGCGCGTGAGCACGACACCGAACCCGGTGTTCCGGCGCGTGCGGATTTCGGTGAGCATGCCCGGCCACGCCGGCGTGCTCGCGCAGATGGTGACGGTGGTCGCGAATGAAACCAGCCGTCCGCTCTGACGCGCCGATGCGCCGCCCATCCGCCTCCCCGGCCCGCCCGGCCCGCGGCTTCACGCTGATCGAGCTGATGATCGCGATCGCGATTCTCGCGGTGGTCGCGATCCTCGCGTGGCGCGGGCTCGACCAGATCATGCGCGGTCGCGACAAGGTCGCGTCCGCCATGGAAGACGAGCGCGTGTTCGCGCAGATGTTCGACCAGATGCGCATCGACGCGCGGCTCGCCGCGACCGACGACGAGGCCGGCCAGCCGGCGATCGGCGTCGCCGGCAATACGCTGCAGATCGTGCGCGAACTCGACGTGCCGGGCGTCGCGCCGCGGCTGCAGGTGGTCCGCTACCGGATCGCCGGCGGCCGCGTCGTGCGCTACGCATCGCCGCCGATCGACGACACGAACCGGCTGCGCACCCTGCTGAAGGACAGCAGCGTCGAAGGCTGGAGCTGGGTCGCGCTGATGGGCGGCGTCGGCGCGATCGACGCGAAGCTGTACGTGCCGCGCGTGGGCTGGACCACCAACCTGCAGACGGCCGACGAAGCGCTCGCGCAGAACAACGACGCGCTCAAGGTGCCGCAGATCGGCAACGCGCCGCCCGCGCGCGCGGTGACCGGGCTGCAGGTCAGCATCGGCGCGACGTCGCTGCGCGTGCCGGTCACGCGCATCTTCCTCGTCGGGGAATGACGATGCGTGCGCGCCCTGCCCGCCGAATGCCTGCCCGCCGCCAGCGCGGCGCCGCGATCATCACCGCGCTGCTCGTGGTCGCGCTGTCGGCGATCCTGGTATCGGGGATGCTGTGGCGCCAGCAGGTGCAGATCCGCCGCATCGAGAACCAGCGCACGATCGCGCAGGCGCAGTGGGTCGCGCGCGGCGCGCTCGACTGGACCCGGATGATCCTGCGCTCCGAAGGCGACACGGCGCCCGGCATCACGTATCTCGGCGGGATCTGGGGCGTACCGATCGCGAAGACGAAGCTGTCGGATTTCCTCGGCAGGATCGGCGCGCCCAACGACAGCGGCGGCGAAGACACCTATATCTCCGGCTCGATCGAGGACGCGCAGGCGAAGTTCAACCTGCGCAACCTCGTGTCGTCGCCGGCGCCCGGCGTGCTGCAGTTGAACGTCACGCAGATGCAGGCGTTCCAGCGCCTGCTGACGACGCTCGGCTACGACAGCGCGTTCGCGAAGCGCATCGCGCTGCAGGTGCGGGCGGGCCTGCTGCATTCGGCCACGCGGTTCCAGATGCCGAACCTGCCCGGCGGCGGCGGGACCGCCGCGAACGCCGCGACCGCACCGGTGACGAGCGGCGACATGCAGGGCAGCGGCTTCACCGACGATCCCGGGATGTCCGGCGGGGACCGCGGGCCCGCGCCGCTGATGATGACGCGTGTCGACAGCCTGCTCGACGTCGACGGCGTGACACCCGAGATGGTCGCGCGGCTGCGCCCGTTCGTCACCGTGCTGCCGACCACGACGCCCGTGAACATGAACACCGCGCCGGCCGAAGTGATCGCGGCGCTGGTGCCGGGGATGAGCGTGTCGTCCGCGCAGGCGCTCGTGTCGCGCCGCGAGACCGTGTTTTTTCGGAACGTCGGCGACGTGCAGCTCGCGCTGCGCGGCGCCGGCGCGCCGCCGAACGTGACGATCGACTCGAGCCTCGTCGACGTCAATTCGAGCTATTTCATCGTGCATGGCCGGATCCAGCACGAACGCGCGGAGGTCGACCGCACCTCGCTCGTGTATCGTGATCCGACCACGCACTCGACGCGGGTCGTGCGTATCCGCGACCAGCTATAACGACGCCAATCGGGAGAGGAGCTCTTGTGAGCACGTTGATTGTTTCTTTGCCGCCGCGCGAGCCTGCCGTGCCGTTGCAGGAATGGCAGTGGCCCGAGCTGCCGTTCACGCTCGTCGACAAGGCCGGCCAGGTGCAGCGCGCGGGCCGCGCCGCGCTGGCGCTGCTGCCGCGGGCGAGCGCGACGGTGCTGATCGTCGCCGCGCGCGACGTGCTGCTGCTGGCCGCGACCGTGCCGCCGCTGAAGGGGCCGAAGCTGCGCCAGGCGCTGCCCAACATCGTCGAGGATCAGCTGATCCAGGATCCGCTCGGCTGCCACATCGCGCTCGACCCGGCCGCGCTGCCCGACGGGCGCCGCGTGCTGGCCGTCGTCGATCGCGCGTGGTTCCGCACGATCTGCGATGCGTTCGCGGCGGCCGGCCACCGGCACCTGAGCGCGGTGCCCGCGACCCGCTGCCTGCCGGCGCCGCGCGCGCCGGCCGAAGCGGCATCCGCCGTGCTGGCCGACGGCGAGGCCATCGACGCCGCCCCGCTTGCCGCGGTCGCGGCCGTGGCCGCGCCGCCTGCCCGCCCGGCGACGGTCGCCGCGGTGCTCGGGCTTGCGACGGCGGTCGAACCGGTGCTCGTCGAAGCCGGCGCGCTGCCGGCGGCGGCCGGTGCGCCGCGCCTCGAGCTGGCGGTCGCGCGCGGCGCGCTCGGCGAAGGTTTCGCGGCGCCCGCGTCGCGCGCGGCCGGCACGCTGGCCGCGCTCGCCGGCGGCGGCGACATCGAACTGTACGAACTCGGCGAACCGGGCGCGGAGCCGCGGCTCGCGTCGGTCAGCCGCACCGACGGTCCGCTGCTGCCGGGCGCCGCGCCGCTGTCGTTCGACACGTTCGCGCGCCGGGCGCTGACCGAGCCGTTCGATCTGTGCCAGTTCGAATTCGAATCGCAGCCGTGGCGCTTCGACCGCGCGACGGTGAAGCGTCTGCGCGTGCCGATCGCGCTTGCCGCGGCGACGCTCGGCGTCGCGGTGGTCGGGATGAACCTGCACTGGTGGAAGCTGTCGCGCGAGCGCGATGCGCTGTCCGCGCAGATCACCGAGACGCTGCTGTCCGCGTTCCCGAAGACGACCACCGTGCTCGACCCGCCCGCGCAGATGCAGCGTCAGCTCGACCAGTTGCGCCTCGCGGCCGGCGAGCTGTCGCCGAACGATTTCCTCGCGCTGTCGAGCGGCTTGTCGCGCTCGATGGGCGCGCTGCCGCTGAACGGCATCGCATCGCTCGACTATCACGACCGGCGGCTCGACGTCGGCTTCAAGCCGGAGGTCAAGGTCGATCCCGATTTCACGCAGCGCCTCGCGCGTAACGGACTGTCCGGCGAAGTCGACAGCAACACGGGCAAATGGACGATCCGGAGCCGCTCATGAAAACCGAACAACTGAACCAGACGCTGGCCCAGTTCTGGGGCGAGCGCTCGCCGCGTGAGAAGACGCTGCTCGGCTGGGGCGGCGCCGTGCTGGCGGTCACGATCGCGTATTCGGTGCTGTGGTCGCCCGCTCAGGAAGGCCGCGCGCGGATCCAGCGCGAACTGCCGACGATGCGTCACGAACTCGCGCAGATGACCGCGCAGGCGAACGAGGCGAAGTCGCTGACGGCCGCCGCACAGGGCGTCGCGCCGACCGGCCTCGCGCTGAAGGACGCGCTCACCGCGTCGCTGTCCGATCACGGGTTGCAGGGCGCGCAGGTGCAGATCGTCGGCAACGGCGTGCAGATCCAGATGAAGAACGTGTCGTTCCCGGCATGGACCCAGTGGCTCGACGATGCGCGCCGGCAGTTCAAGGTGCAGGTCGGCGAAGCGCACGCCACGGCGCTGAAGGACGACGGCCAGGTGGACCTGACGGCCGTGATGCAACCTTCCGTCCAGAAATAGATGACGGCAGTGGATGACGCAAACGAAGGCCGGCCGATGCGGCCGTGGGCAAGGTGGCTCGTCGCCGTGTTGCCGTGGGTGCTGGCGGGCGGCCTGGCGACGGCGGTGACGCTCGTCGCGCTCGCGCCGGCCGCGTGGATCGCGCCGCAGTTCGCGCGTGCGACCGGCGGCCACGTGAATCTCGTCGATCCGGACGGGTCGCTGTGGCACGGCTCGGGCACGCTGATGCTCGCGCCCGGCGCCGATCAGAGCGCGGCGACGCTGCTGCCGGGCCGGGTCGAATGGACCACGCGCTTCTGGCCGCTGCTGACCGGACGCGTGCAGATGCGCATGCGGCAGACGGAAGCGATGCCCGATGCGGTCACGCTCGATGCGACGTGGCGCGGCGCGGTGCTGTCGGCGGGCACGATGGCCGTGCCCGCATCGCTGCTCGCGGGGCTCGGCACGCCGTTCAACACGCTCGACCTGCAGGGCGACGTGCGGCTCGGCTGGAGCGACTGGCGGCTGTTCGGCAACAACGCGTTCGGCCAGTTGACGGTGACGATCGATTCGATGAGTTCGCGCGTGTCGCGCGTGAAACCGCTCGGTTCGTACCGGGCGGTATTGCAGGCGAAGGGTGTGGGCGCCGATCTCGATCTATCGACGGCGCAGGGCCCGCTGTTCCTCGACGGGCACGGCAGCTTCGGCCCCGGCCAGGGCGCGTTCCGCGGGACCGCGCATGCGGCGCCCGAGCAGCAGGCGAACCTCGCCGGGCTGTTGAACCTGCTTGGGCACCCGATCGGCAACAACCAGGTGTCGCTGATCTTCGGCGACGCGCAGCGCTGAACGCGCGCGTCGCCCGCTTCCCTTCCTACTTCTGCACGAGCGACGCGGCGGCCGACGGTACGGTGGCCGCGGGCGCGGCCGCACCGGACGCCGGCAAAGGCGCCGGCGCGGCCATGTCGCCGTTCTCGCGCGCCATCTCCGATACGTTCCAGCCGCCGCCGAGTGCCTTCACGAGCCCGACCGACGACACCATCCGCTGGCCGGCGATCGTCGCGAGCTTCTGCTGGGCGGTGAACGCGGTGGTCTGCGCGGTCAGCACGTTCAGGTATGCGACCGTGCCGGCCTTGTACTGGTTCGTGACGATCGCGAGCGAGTGCTCGGCGCTGTCGACGGCCTGCCGCTGCACGTCGATTTCCTGCGCGAGAATGCGCTGCGACGCGAGGTTGTCCTCGACGTCCTGGAACGCGGTGAGCACCGCGAGGCGATAGGCGGCGACGTCCTGATCGTAGGTCGCGCGCGCGGCGTCGGTCTGCGCGGCGCGCAGACCCGCGTCGAACAGCGTGGCCGCGAGCTGCGGGCCGACCGTCCAGAAGCGCGCCGGCAACGTGAACAGCTGCGACCACACCGAACTCTGGAAGCCGCCGGTGGCCGACAGCGTGAGCGTGGGGAAGAACGCGGCGATCGCGACGCCGATCTGCTCGTTCGCGGCCGCCGCGCGGCGCTCGGCCGCCGCGATGTCGGGCCGGCGCTCGAGGATCGCGGACGGCACGTCGACCGGCGTGATCGGCGGCTCGGCCGCGAGCGGGTTCGGCGGCAGCGAGAAGGTCGACGCCGGTTCGCCGATCAGCGTCGCGATCGCATGCTCGTACTGCGCGCGGGCGACGCCATTGTCGATCTGCGCGGCCTGCGCGCTCTGCAACTGCGTCTGCGCTTGGATCACGTCCGCACGCGCGGCGACGCCCTGCGCGTACTGGTTCTGCGTGAGCTGCAGCGACCGTTCGTACGACTTCACGGTGTCGTCGAGCAGCTTTTGCAGCGCATCGGACGTGCGCAACTGGAAATAGGTTTGCGCGAGCAGCGCCTGCTGCGACAGCCGCGCGTTCGCGAGATCGGCCGCGGCGGCCGCTTCGCCGGCGCGCTGCGCGCTGACGGTGCGGCTCACCTTGCCCCACAGATCGGGTTCCCAACTGGCGTCGAGGCCGACGCTGTAGCTGTTGTTGATCGACCCCGTCGACCCGCTGCCGAAATTCGACGACGAGCCCGACGACAGCGAGGTGCGCGGCGTCCGCGCGCGCGAGCCCGATGCGGTCAGCCCGACGGTCGGGAAATACGCGGCGCGCGCCTCGGTGACGAGCGCGCGCGCCTGCCGGTAGGCGGCCGCCGATTGCGCGATGGTCTGGTTCGACGCGTTGAGTTTGCCGATCAGCGCATCGAGCTGCGGGTCGCCGTAGACCGTCCACCACGCGCCGCGGTCGGCGCGATCGGCGGGCTGCGCGACTTTCCAGCCGGCCGGCGCTTCCTTGAAGGCGGCGGGGATCGACGTGTCGGGCCGGTGATAGTCGGGCCCGACGGCGCAGCCGGCGAGCAGCACGGCCGTCGCAATGGCGACGGCGGCGCTCAGCGGGCGAACGGCGCGCGGGAGTGAGGTGTACGGCATGGTGGTTTTCCTGTCTGGGCGCGGCGACCGGCGGGCGGCGCCGCGCGGTGCGGTCGTCATGCCGCTGGCGGACAAATGGTAACTGACGGCGGGAAAGCTGCGCAGCCCTAAGGGTACGGTGCGCGGCGGGCCGGATGTGTTACCGGCGCGACCGGCCGGTTTACCGGCCATTACGGCTTGCTTGCGGGAAAACGGGCGTGCGAACGGGTGGATGACGCCGGCCGCGCGTGACGCGGCCGGCGATCAGGCCGGATAGTGTGGTGCGCGCAGGCGGTGCGGCGTCAGTGGCAGCGCACGGGCGCCGCGACGGGTTCGGCGGCCCGCCATGTCGACGGCTCCGTCGCGGCCGGCTGGCTCGTGCGGCGGACGCCGCCCTTCGCGTTGCGCTGCCGGCGATGATCGAACCACGCGAACCCGAGCGCCGCGAGCGAGCCGCCAGGCACGACCAGCATCGTCACGTACAGCGCGATTTTCCAGCCGCGGTGCGGCCCGGAAAACACATGATGAGCGGTATCGGTCAGGTTGCGGCGCAGCGCGCCGGCGGCATTTTTCAGGAACAGCATCGCGAACATCCTCGGGTGCCCGGCAGCGCGGGCCAATCGGTCAGAACATAGTCTCCGGCAGTGCAACATGCACGTCGTAACTGGTTGACTCAAATAATATTGACTAAGCAATCATTTTTCAAGATACTGGACGCGTTTTAACCCGAAACGCACTATTGCTGCGCGCGCAATCGTATGACCGGCGGCCTCTACGATCCCGAGAACATCGCGCTGGAAACGAGCCTCGGCTATTACCTGTCGAAGGCGAAGCAGGCGCTCGTCGAGCGGATGGATCGCGCGCTCGAGCCGCTCGACCTCACCGCGCAGCAGATCGGCGTGATCCTGCTGCTGTCGCGCGGCTACGCACGCACGCCGTTCGAACTGTCGCGCAAGATGTCGTACGACAGCGGTTCGATGACGCGCATGCTCGACCGGCTCGAACGCAAGGGGCTGATCGCGCGCACGCGCAGCGAGCAGGATCGCCGGATGATCGAGCTGACGCTGACCGAGCGCGGCGTCGAAGCCGCCCGCGCGTTGCCGTCGCTGGTCGCGACCGTGCTCAATGCGCAGCTCGAAGGCTTCTCGGCCGACGAACTCGCGACGCTCACCGGCCTGCTGCAGCGCTTCATCGCCAACGGGCTCGGTTCGACCGGCTGCCCGAAGCCCGACGAACCCGACTGCTGATGCGCGCGGAGTCCCCTCATGTCCAAGTTAAACACTCGCTTATTTCTCTGTCTGGGCAGAAAATGACGAGGCACGCGCTCCGCTTTTTCCCTTTTTCATTCCACCCGGCCGGGCCGCGCTGCATCGCGCGTCCGTGCGTTGTGCCGGCGCGTCGCGCGCGCCGCGTCTAGGAGATTCCGATGTCCGCCACCACGGCATCCGCCCCCTCCCCCGCTGCCGAACCCGCGCCGCTGACCGGCGGCGCGCTCGCGCTGCTGACCGTCGGGCTTGCGCTCGGCACCTTCATGGAAGTGCTCGACACGTCGATCGCGAACGTCGCGGTGCCGACCATCTCGGGCAGCCTCGGCGTCGCGACGAGCGAAGGCACGTGGGTGATTTCGTCGTACTCGGTCGCGTCCGCGATCGCGGTGCCGCTGACCGGCTGGCTCGCGCGCCGGGTCGGCGAGGTGCGGCTGTTCACGATGTCGGTGCTCGCGTTCACGATCGCGTCGGCGCTGTGCGGCCTCGCGACCAATTTCGAGACGCTGATCGCGTTCCGGCTGCTGCAGGGCCTCGTGTCGGGGCCGATGGTGCCGCTGTCGCAGACGATCCTGATGCGCAGCTACCCGCCCGCGAAACGCGGGCTCGCGCTCGGGCTATGGGCGATGACGGTGATCGTCGCGCCGATCTTCGGTCCGTTACTGGGCGGCTGGATCAGCGACAACTACACGTGGCCGTGGATCTTCTACATCAACCTGCCGATCGGCGTGTTCTCGGCGACCTGCGCGTACTTCCTGCTGCGCGGTCGCGAAACGAAGACGTCGAAACAGCGGATCGACGCGATCGGCCTCGCGCTGCTCGTGATCGGCGTGTCGTGCCTGCAGATGATGCTCGACCTCGGCAAGGACCGCGACTGGTTCAACTCGTCGTTCATCGTCGCGCTCGCGCTGATCGCGGTCGTGTCGCTCGCGTTCATGCTCGTGTGGGAGGCGACCGAGAAGGAGCCGGTGGTCGACCTCACGCTCTTCAAGGACCGCAACTTCGCGCTCGGCGCGCTGATCATCTCGTTCGGCTTCATGGCGTTCTTCGGCTCGGTCGTGATCTTCCCGCTGTGGCTGCAGACCGTGATGGGCTACACGGCCGGCAAGGCCGGCCTCGCGACCGCGCCGGTCGGGCTGCTCGCGCTCGTGCTGTCGCCGCTGATCGGCCGCAACATGCACCGGCTCGACCTGCGGATGGTCGCGAGCTTCGCGTTCATCGTGTTCGCGGGCGTGTCGCTGTGGAACGCGACGTTCACGCTCGACGTGCCGTTCAACCACGTGATCCTGCCGCGGCTCGTGCAGGGCATCGGCGTCGCGTGCTTCTTCGTGCCGATGACGACGATCACGCTGTCGAGCATCTCCGACGAGCGGCTCGCGAGCGCGTCGGGGCTGTCGAATTTCCTGCGCACGCTGTCCGGCGCGATCGGCACCGCGGCCAGCTCGACGTTCTGGGAGAACGACGCGATCTACCATCATGCGCGGCTGTCGGAGTCGGTGAGCGTCTACGCGCAGAACACGACCGACTACCAGGGCGCGCTCGCGCAGCTCGGCATCGTCGGGCAGACGGCCAATGCGCAACTCAATCAGCTCGTCACGCAGCAGGGCTTCATGATGGCGACCAACGACTTCTTCCACCTGTCGGCGGTGATGTTCATCGCGCTCGCGGCGCTCGTGTGGATCACGAAGCCGAAGAAGGGCGCGGGGCCGGCGATGGGGCATTGACGGTCGGGCGCGGCCAGGCCTGTCGGCAGGCGACCGCGGTGTTGCGGACATGCACCATATGAACTAAGCTAAGGTTGTACTAAACTTAGTTCATTTGAGGGATGGCCATGCAGACCTACAACATGCATGACGCGAAGACGAACCTGTCGCGTCTGATCGACGAGGCAGTTCACGCGGGTGAACCCTTCGTGATCGCGAAGGCCGGCAAGCCGCTCGTCAAGGTTGTGCCGATCGATGCGCCCGAGGCGACCCGGCCGCCCAGGATCGGCTTCATGAAGGGGCAGATCGTGGTGCCGGCCGACTTCGACACGATGGGTGACGAGGCCATCCGGAAGCTGTTCGAGGGCGACGCGTGAAACTGCTGCTCGACACGCACCTGATTCTTTGGGCGGCGGCGGACGCGGCCGAATTGCCGGATCGTGCCCGTACGCTCATCGAGGATCCCGCCCATGCCCTGTTGTTCAGCGTCGCCAGTCTCTGGGAGATCGTGATCAAGCGCGGGCTCGACCGCGACGATTTTCAGGTCGATCCGCACGCGCTGCGTCGCAATCTGCTCGACGCCGGCTACGTCGAATTGCCGATCACGAGCACGCATGTTCTCGCAGTCGAACAACTGCCGGCAGTGCATCGCGATCCGTTCGATCGACTCCTGATTGCTCAGGCGATTTCGGAAGGCGTCACGTTGCTCACGCACGACCATACGGTGGCCCGGTATCCGGGCCCGATTCAGCACGTCTGATTTACGCCGAGCCAGGGCGCCACCCTTCATTCCCGCGCCCGCAATCCGCCAAACGCGAGATCGTCGCCCGGCGCGAGCGGCAGCGTCGCCCGCGCAACGTCGAGCCATGCCCGCGCCGCGTGCGACAGGTAACCTTTCTTCAGCCAGCCGAGCGCGATCGCCCACGTGATTTCCGGCTCGACGATCGGCCGGCACGTGAACTGGCCCGCGTCGAGCCGCCGGCAATACGGCTCGGGCAGCAGCGCGATGCCGACGCCCGCATGCACGAGCGCGGCCATGAAATCCCAGTGGCCGCTGCGGCTCACGATCGACGGCGTGAAACCGGCCTGCCGGCACGCATCGAGCACCGCATCGTGCAGCGCGAGGCTTTCCGCATAGAACACGAACGATTCGCGCGCGAGATCCGCGAGCGGTACGGCCGCGTGCTCCTCCCAGCGCGACTCGCGCGGCGCGACGAGCCACAGCGGCGCGCGCACCATCGGCAGCCGCTCGAACGTGCCGGGATCGACCGGCTCGAGCAGCCCGCCGAGCTCCAGCTCGCCCGACGTCAGCGCGGCCTCGATCATCCGCGCGCCCTGCTCGAACAGCTTCAGCTCGATGTTCGGATAGCGCTGCTTGTAGGCGGCGATGATCGGCGTGAACAGCGAACCGCCGAGCGGCGGAACGCCGATGGTCAGCTCGCCGCGTCCGAGCGTGCCGAGATCGTTCAGCTCCGATTGCAGCTGCGCCTGCGCGGCGAGCACGTCCTGGCCGCGCTGGAACACGATCCGCCCGGCGTCGGTCAGCACCATCTGCCGGCCGTCGCGCAGCAGGAGCGGCGAGCCGATCTCGTCTTCCAGCGCCTTCACCATCTTGCTGATGGTCGGCTGCGTGACGAACAGCTTGTCGGCCGCCGCGGTGAAGCTCTGCTGGCGAACCACCTCGACGAAGTACCGCAGCGCGCGCAATTCCATCGATCACTCCCCAGATTGGTGCGGCAACATCAAAATGAATTCCGAAATGGAATGACAAGGATAGAGACAAGTCATTTTATTTATGGTTAGGGGAAACCCTATACTGACGCCATCGACCGAAACATCTGGATGGAGCCCGTCATGAACAAGCCGACCGCCACTGCCGCCGCCCGCCCTGCTGCATCGGGCAACCTCGCGCACACCGGCCGGATCGTGCTGCAGGCCGCCGCGCTCGGCGTGCTGTGGATGGCGGTCGACTGGGCCGTGCGCAAGGTCGGGCTGCCGATTCCGTCCGGCGTGATCGGCCTCGCGGTGCTGCTCGTGCTGCTGTTCTCGGGCCGCGTCGCACCGGCATGGGTGAAGGACGGCGCAAACTGGCTGCTCTCCGACATGCTGCTGTTCTTCGTGCCGGCCGCCGTCGCGGCCGTGCAGTACGGCGGGCTGTTTCGCGAGGACGGCTGGCGCATCGCGCTGGTGATGCTCGCCGGCACCGCGTTCGTGATGGTCGCGGTGGCCGTGGCGGTCGATCTGGCCGCGAAGCTCGAACGTCGGCTCGCCGCGCAGCGCGCCTTCGCCGAGCGCCGCCGTACGCGCCTGAGCGCCGTCGCTCACTGAGCCGGAGCCGCCCATGCTCGCCGCGCTTTCGACCCTGCACGCCGACCGCGTGAATACCGCGATCTCCGTCGGCTGCTTCGTGCTGACGGTCGTGCTCTATTTCGCGTCGAAGCGGCTCTATGCGTACAAGAAGACGCTGCTGTTCTCGCCGCTCGTGTTCGTGCCGGGCGTGCTGGTGCTGCTCGTGCTGCTGACCGGCATCCCGTACTCGGTCTATTTCCGCGACACGCGCTGGCTGATGTGGCTGCTCGGCCCGGCGACAATCGCGTTCGCGGTGCCGATCTACGAGTATCGCGAGCTGATCCGCCGCCACTGGCTGTCGCTGTCGGTCGGCGTCGCGGTCGGGATCTCCGCGGGCGTATGCGGGTCGCTGCTGCTCGCGAAGCTGCTGCACCTGTCGCCCGAGCTGCAGCGCTCGCTGATGACGCGCTCGGTGTCGACGCCGTTCGCGCTCGCCGTGTCGGACAAGATCCACGCGCCGAAGGATCTCACGGCGCTCTTCGTGATCGCGACCGGCATCTGCGGGATGCTGCTCGGCGAACTGGTGCTGGCGCTCGTGCCGATGCGCACGCGGCTCGCGCGCGGCGCGCTGTTCGGCGCGGCCGCCCACGGCGTGGGCACGGCGAAGGCGCGCGAGATCGGCAGCGAGGAAGGCGTCGTGTCGAGCCTGACGATGATGATCGCGGGCGTCGCGATGGTGCTGATCGCGCCGCTGCTGTCGCTGTTGCCGATCTGACGATGCACGGGGCGGCGGCAACCGCCCGCCCAGCCGTTCTGCCCGCTCGCTCCGTCTGACGGCCCGACTCCCGCCCGCGCTCCGCCCCCATCTCTCGTTTTCCCCGCCGTTGCTGCCCGGCATCGAGCCGACACCCGGCCGAGCATCGGGACAATCGGCTGAGATAGCCGCAATTCCCCCCTCTTTTCCGCCCATCGGCCTCGGCCCGGATGCCGAACAATGCATGCTACGAGACATCACGCACGCATTCACATGGCCACGACCGCAACCCCGACCGCCGACAAGCCGGCTTCATCCGGCAAGTTCAAGCGCATCGCGCTCATCGCCGTCATCGCGCTGGGCGCGGCCGCCGCCGCCGCCGGCGGCATGTACGTGTTCCTGGGCAAGGCAGGCGTCGGCCATGCGAGCGCGCCCACCGAGCCGGCGCCGCTTGCCGCGCCGGCGTTTTTCGCGCTCGACCCGCTGACCGTGAACCTGCAGTCCGACGACGGCGCGCAGCACTACCTGCGCGTCGGCCTGTCGCTGAAGCTCACCGACCCGAAGGCGCAGGAGCAACTGACCGCGCGGATGCCGGAAATCCGCAGCCGGATCCTGCTCGCGCTGTCGAACAAGCATCCCGAGGAACTCGCGACGCCGGACGGCAAACGTTCGCTCGCGAACGAGCTGCGGGACCTGATCGAGCAGCCGACGCAGCCGGGCAACCAGCGCGCGAAGGTCGACGACGTCCTGTTCACCGAGTTCGTCGTCCAGTAACGCGGCCGAGAAAGGAGCGCGTATGGGTCACCAGGAGTTCATGTCCCAGGAGGAGGTCGATGCCCTCCTCAAGGGCGTCACGGGCGAAACCGATGCGGTCGACGAGCAGCGCGACACATCGGGCGTCCGCCCCTACAACATCGCGACGCAGGAGCGAATCGTCCGCGGCCGGATGCCCGGCCTCGAGATCATCAACGACCGCTTCGCGCGCCTGTTGCGGATCGGCATCTTCAACTTCATGCGGCGCACGGCGGAAATCTCCGTGAGCCAGGTGAAGGTGCAGAAGTACAGCGAATTCACCCGCAACCTGCCGATCCCGACGAACCTGAACCTCGTGCACGTGAAGCCGCTGCGCGGCACGTCGCTGTTCGTGTTCGACCCGAACCTCGTGTTCTTCGTCGTCGACAACCTGTTCGGCGGCGACGGACGCTTCCACACGCGCGTCGAGGGCCGCGATTTCACGGCCACCGAGCAGCGGATCATCGGCAAGCTGCTGAACCTCGTGTTCGAGCACTACGCGAGCGCGTGGAAGAGCGTGCGGCCGCTGCAGTTCGAATTCGTGCGCTCGGAAATGCACACGCAGTTCGCGAACGTCGCGACGCCGAACGAGATCGTGATCGTCACGCAGTTCTCGATCGAATTCGGACCGACGGGCGGCACCCTGCACATCTGCATGCCGTACTCGATGATCGAGCCGATCCGCGACGTGCTCAGCTCGCCGATCCAGGGCGAGGCACTCGAAGTCGATCGCCGCTGGGTGCGCGTGCTGTCGCAGCAGGTGCAGGCCGCCGAGGTCGAGCTGACCGCGAATCTGGCCGAGATCTCGTCGACGTTCGAGAAGATCCTGAACCTGCGCGCGGGCGACGTGCTGCCGCTGGAGATCGAGGACACGATCACCGCGAAGGTCGACGGCGTGCCGGTGATGGAATGCGGCTACGGAATTTTCAATGGTCAATATGCGTTGCGCGTGCAGAAGATGATCGGCGCGAGCGATTCGATGAAGGAAGGTGGATATGAGTGAGCTGAACCAGACGCCCGACGACGACATGCAGGCGATGGCCGATGCAGCCCTCGCGGCATCGGCCGCCGACGCGCAGGCGCCGGCCGCGGCAGAGGAAGATCCGGGCATGGACGACTGGGCGGCCGCGCTCGCCGAGCAGAACGAGCAGCCGGTGCAGGTGGGTGCGACGGGCGCCGGCGTGTTCCAGCCGCTGTCGAAGGCCGCAGCGAGCTCGACGCACAACGACATCGAGATGATCCTCGACATCCCGGTCAAGATGACCGTGGAGCTCGGCCGCACGAAGATCGCGATCCGCAACCTGCTGCAGCTCGCGCAGGGGTCGGTCGTCGAACTCGACGGCATGGCCGGCGAGCCGATGGACGTGCTCGTGAACGGCTGCCTGATCGCGCAGGGCGAGGTCGTGGTGGTCAACGACAAGTTCGGGATTCGCCTGACCGACATCATCACGCCGGCCGAACGCATCCGGAAGCTGAATCGTTGAACATCGTGATGCCCGTCCAGCGCGCATGCGGCGCGATCTCCGCGACGGCGCTTGCCGTCGCCGCGGCGATCGCGTGCGCGCCGGCAAGCGCCGCCGACATGAACGCCGTCAACCACGCCGGTTCGATCGCGTCGAGCGTGACGGTCGGTTCGGCCGCACCGTCGCTCGGCATCGGCGCGGTGCTGCAGACGCTCGTCGGGCTCGCGGTCGTGATCGGCCTCGTGTTCGCGTGCGCATGGCTCGCGCGCCGCTTCGGCTTCCAGCCGGCGCGGCGCGGCGGCCCGCTGAAGGTCGTGTCGAGCGTCGGGCTCGGCGCGAAGGAAAGCGCGACGATCGTCGAGATCGGCGACACCTGGCTCGTGCTCGGCGTCGCGCCGGGCAACGTGCGCCTGCTGCATACGCTGCCGGCCGGTTCGGCGGCGGCCGCCGCGACCGCGGGTTCGACCTCGGCCGACGCGTCCGCCGGCGGCAATGCGTCCGACGCCGGCTTGCCCGGCACGTTCGGCTCGCGGTTTCGCGACGCGCTCGCGAGCGAAGCCGCGAAACGCCTCGGTCGCGGCAAGGACCGCTGACATGGCGCCGCGCCCTTTTTCCGACCTCGCATTCCGATGAAACACGCAATCCTGCGGCGCGCGGCGCGCATCGCGCCCGTGCTGATCCTCTGTCTCGCCCCGGCGCTTGTCTACGCGCAGGCGAACGGCCTGCCCGCGTTCAACGCGAGCCCGGGCCCGCACGGCGGCACCACCTATTCGCTGAGCGTGCAGACGATGCTGCTGCTCACGATGCTGTCGTTCCTGCCCGCGATGCTGCTGATGATGACGAGCTTCACGCGCATCATCATCGTGCTGTCGCTGCTGCGCCAGGCGCTCGGCACCGCGACGACGCCGCCGAACCAGGTGCTCGTCGGCCTCGCGATGTTCCTCACCTTCTTCGTGATGTCGCCGGTGCTCGACCGTGCGTACAACGACGGCTACAAGCCGTTCTCCGACGGCTCGATGCCGATGGAGCAGGCCGTGCAGCGCGGCGTCGCGCCGTTCAAGACCTTCATGCTGAAGCAGACCCGCGAGACCGATCTCGCGCTGTTCGCGAAGATCTCGAAGGCCGCACCGATGCAGGGCCCCGAGGACGTGCCGCTGTCGCTGCTGGTGCCCGCGTTCGTCACGAGCGAGCTGAAGACCGGCTTCCAGATCGGCTTCACGGTGTTCATCCCGTTCCTGATCATCGACATGGTTGTCGCGAGCGTGCTGATGTCGATGGGGATGATGATGGTGTCGCCGTCCACCGTGTCGCTGCCGTTCAAGCTGATGCTGTTCGTGCTGGTCGACGGCTGGCAGCTGCTGATCGGCTCGCTCGCGCAGAGCTTCACGTAAGCGGAGGAACACGCGCGATGACGCCCGAACAAGTGATGACGCTGGCGCACCAGGCGATGATGGTCGGCCTGCTGCTCGCGGCCCCGCTGCTGCTGGTCGCGCTCGCGGTCGGCCTCGTCGTGAGTCTGTTCCAGGCCGCGACGCAGATCAACGAAGCGACGCTGTCGTTCATCCCGAAGCTGCTCGCGGTTGCCGCGACGCTCGTGATCGCCGGCCCGTGGATGCTGACGACGATGCTCGACTACCTGCGGCAGACGCTGCTGCACGTCGCGACGCTCGGCGCCGGCTGAGCGGCGCGCAGCACCCGGCGGCGATGTTCTCGGTTACCTACGCGCAGCTCAACGGCTGGCTCACGGCGTTCCTGTGGCCGTTCGTGCGGATGCTCGCGCTCGTCGCGACCGCGCCCGTGGTCGGCCACGCGGCGGTGCCCGTGCGCGTGAAGATCGGTCTGGCCGCGTTCATGGCGCTGGTCGTCGCGCCGACGCTCGGCGCGATGCCGGACGTCACCGTGTTCTCCGCGCCGGGGATCTGGATCCTCGTCACGCAGTTCCTGATCGGTGTCGCGATGGGCTTCACGATGCAGCTCGTGTTCGCGGCCGTCGAGGCGGCCGGCGACTTCATCGGGCTGTCGATGGGCCTCGGCTTCGCGACCTTCTTCGATCCGCACACGAGCGGCGCGACGCCGGTGATGGGCCGCTTTTTGAACGCGGTCGCGATGCTCGCGTTCCTCGCGGTGGACGGCCACCTGCAAGTGTTCGCGGCGCTCGCCGCGTCGTTCCAGTCGCTGCCGGTGTCGGGCGACCTGCTGCACGCGCCCGGCTGGCGCACGCTCGCCGCGTTCGGCGCGACCGTGTTCGAGATGGGGCTACTGCTCGCGCTGCCGGTGGTGGCGGCGCTGCTGATCGCGAACCTCGCGCTCGGCATCCTGAACCGCGCGGCGCCGCAGATCGGCGTGTTCCAGGTCGGTTTTCCGGTGACGATGCTGGTCGGGCTGCTGCTCGTGCAGCTGATGGTGCCGAACCTGGTGCCGTTCGTGTCGCATCTGTTCGACATGGGGCTCGATGCGATGGGGCGTGTGCTGATCGGGTGGCGCTAGGCGTCTGGCCGGCCCCTTTCACCCTCCCTCGGCGTCTGTCACCCCGTTCCGGCCCTCCGTTGCTGGAAAACCCCTAAAGGTTCAGCCAACCCGCGAAAGGTTGCAGAAGGTTTCTCCTCCCTATACTCGTCGTGACGATGCAGCAAGCATCGCGCCATGAATACAACGAACGGAGACGACCCCATGCGACCCATCCTGCGCACCCTCGCCGTTGCAGCCAGCCTGAGCTGCGCGCTCGCCGCTCACCCTGCTCTCGCCGACGACGGCGGCAAGATCACGATCATGGTCGGCGGGATCGCGAAACTGATCTATCTGCCCGCGCGGCTCACGCAGGAGCTCGGCAACTTCAAGGCCGAAGGGCTCGACGTCGAGCTGCTGTCGCAGCCGGCCGGCGTCGACGCCGAGAACGAACTGCTCGCGGGCGCCGTGCAAGGCGTCGTCGGCTTCTACGACCACACGGTCGACCTGCAGAGCAAGGGCAAGGACGTGAAGGCGATCGCCGTGTTGTGCCAGGTGCCGGGCGAAGTCGAGATGGTGTCGACCAAGGCCGCGCCGACGTTCAAGTCGATGGGCGACGCGAAAGGCAAGACGCTCGGCGTGACGGGCCTCGGCTCGTCGACGAGCTTCCTCACCCAATACCTCGCGCTGGCGCACGGCGTGCCGTCGACTCAGTACACGATGCTGCCGGTCGGCGCCGACGCGAGCTTCATCGCCGCGATCAAGCAGAGCCGCATCGACGCCGGGATGACGACCGAGCCGACGGTGTCCGCGCTCGAGAAGATGGGCGATGCGAAGGTGCTGGTCGACATGCGCACCGTCGACGGCACGCGCGCCGCGCTCGGCGGCACCTACCCGGCCGCGAGCCTGTACGTGCAGTCGGCCTGGGCCGACGCGCACAAGGCGGAGGCGACCAAGCTCGCGCACGCGTTCGCGAAGACGATGCAGTTCATCCACACGCACAGCGCCGAGGAAATCGCCGCGAAGATGCCCGCCGACTACCAGAAGGACAAGGCGCTGTACGTGGCCGCGCTGAAGGCGTCGCTGCCGATGTACACCGCCGACGCGAAGATGCCGGCCGACGGCCCGGCGACGGTGCTGAAAGTGCTGTCGGCGTTCAATCCGTCGGTGAAGGGCAAGCACATCGATCTGGCGCGCACGTACACGAACGACTTCGTGAACGCGAAGTAAGCAGCGACGCCGGCGGCGGCGATCCCGCCGCCGTGCGTTCCCCGTTCCGGCCCGGTTGACCGGCCCGGCGCCGCCGCAGCACGCGGCGCTCTCCTCACCCGCAGGACGAATGCGATGAATCAGGCAGTTTCTCCGAGCACACCGGCGATCGAATTTCGCAATGTGTCGTGCCGCTTCATTTCGCCGGAAGGCAAGGCCACCGTCGCGTTGCGCGACTTCAGCATGAGCGTCGCGCGCGGCGAATTCGTCGCGATCGTCGGCCCGACCGGCTGCGGCAAGTCGACGACGCTGAACCTGATCACCGGGCTGCTCAAGCCCGTGTCGGGCGACGTCCGCGTGATGGGCCGCCCGGTCGACGGGATCGACCCGCGCATCGGCTTCGTGTTCCAGGCCGACGCGGTGTTCCCGTGGCGCAACGTGATCGACAACGTCGCGGCCGGCCCGCTGTTTCGCGGCCGCTCGAAGGACGTCGCGTATGCGCAGGCCGAGGAATGGATCCGCAAGGTCGGCCTCGACAAGTTCACGAAGCACTACCCGCACCAGCTCTCCGGCGGGATGAGAAAGCGCGTCGCGCTCGCGCAGACCTTCATCAACCAGCCGGAAATCCTGCTGATGGACGAGCCGTTCTCCGCGCTCGACATGCAGACGCGCACGCTGATGCAGGACGAGCTGCTGCAGCTGTGGTCGGCGAACAAGGGCTCGGTCGTGTTCGTCACGCACGATCTCGAGGAAGCGATCGCGCTCGCCGACCGCGTATTCGTGCTGACCGCACGCCCCGCGACGCTCAAGCGCGTGTACGAAATCGATCTGCCGCGCCCGCGCGTCATGTCGGAAGTGCGCTACGACGCGCGCTTCATCGAAATTTCCAAGGACATCTGGCACGACCTGCGCGAAGAAGTGCAGATCGGCTGACGCATACGCCGCACGGCAAGAACAGCAAGGACAGGAGCATGACCGACATGACGATTCCCACCACCGCCCTTCCGGCGACGACGCTCGAGGACGACGAGCGCGCCGCGCAACGCCGGCTGCGCCGCCGGCGCAATCTGATCGTCACGCTGCGGATCGCCGTGCTCGTGATCGTGCTGGGCGGGTGGGAACTCGCCGCACGGCTGAAGTGGATCGATCCGTTCTTCTTCTCGATGCCGTCGCTGATCTTCGAGCAGATCCAGGACTGGTTCGTGAACGGCACGTCGCAAGGCCCGCTGCTCACGCAGGTGTGGGTCACGCTCGAGGAAACCGCGATCGGCTTCCTGATCGGCTCGGTCGCCGGCGTGATCTGCGGGATCGTGCTCGGCCGCAACAAGCTGATGGCCGACGTGTTCGGCCTGTACATCCAGATCGCGAACTCGATTCCGCGCGTCGTGCTCGGCTCGGTGTTCGTGATCGCGCTCGGCCTCGGGATGGCGTCGAAGATCGCGCTGGCCGTCGTGATGGTGTTCTTCGTGGTGTTCGGCAACGCGTTCCAGGGCGTGCGCGAAGCCGACCGCTACCTGATCGCGAACGCGCAGATCCTCGGCGCGTCGCGCCGGCAGATCACCACGTCGGTCGTGATCCCGTCCGCGCTGAGCTGGATTCTCGCGAGCCTGCACGTGAGCTTCGGCTTCGCGCTGGTCGGTGCGGTGGTCGGCGAATTCCTGGGTTCCAAGCAAGGGATCGGGCTGTTAATCTCCACGGCCCAGGGCGCGTTCAACGCAAGCGGCGTGTTCGCGGCGATGATCGTGCTGGCCGTGGTCGCACTGGCCGCCGACTACCTGCTGACGCGAATCGAGAAGCGGCTGCTGAAGTGGCGCCCCGCAGCGTTCTGAACGCTGGCGGCCGACGCCTGACATGACACCTCCGACCGCGCCGGCGACCCCGGCGCGGTTCGGCATTTCCGAGAAGGAGCGCAACAGGATGGCGCACAGCCTGCGCGGGCGGTTGCTGTGGTGGCTGCTGCTGCCGCTCGCGGTGTTCGTGCTGATCGCGGGCGCGATGTCGTACGACACCGCGCGGACCACGGCCGGGCTCGTGCAGGACAGCGCGCTCGTCGCGTCCGCACGCACGATCGGCGAGGACGTCGAATGGCGCAACGGGCGGCCGGCGGCCGACGTGCCGCCGGCTGCGCTGGAGATTTTCGAGTCGCCGTCGGGCGACTCGGTGTTCTACAAGGTGATCGACGGCCACGGCCGCCTGCTCGCCGGCAATCCCATGCTCGACGTGCCCGCGCGGCACGGCATCGAACCGACGACGTACGACACGTCGTTCGACGGCGTGCCGCTGCGCGCGGTGGCCTACGATCGCCAGCTGTACGACGAGGGGCAGGTCGAGACGGTCACCGTGGTCGTCGCGAAGACGACGCGTTCGTACGGCGCGATGGTCGCCACGATCTGGCGGCCGCAACTCGTGCGCCTGTCGCTGATGCTGGTGCTCGCGGTGGTGCTCGTCTATCTCGGCCTCACCCTCGAGCTGCGCCCGCTGATGAAGCTGAAGGACGACGTGGCCGATCGCGGGCCGATGGAGCTGGAGCCGATCCGCCCCGAGCGGCTGCAGCACGAACTGCGGCCGATCGTCGACGCGATCAACCAGTGCATCGCGCGGCTCAACACGCATACGGCCACGCAGCGCCGCTTCATCGCGGATGCCGCGCACCAGTTGCGCACGCCGATCGCGGTGCTCGATACGCAGATCCAGTACGCGCAGCAGCGCGGCAACGACGATCGTGAACTCGCGTCGGTGCTCGACAGCATGCAGCGCAGCAGCCGCAAGATGGCCGACGTGACCGACAAGCTGCTGCTGCTCGCGCACGCGGAAGCGACGCCGCCGACGCTGCTGACCCACCGCGTCGACCTCGCTGCGGTGGTGTCGAGCGTGCTGGAAGAGACGATCGTGCTTGCGCAGCGGCGCGACATCGACCTCGGCGCCGATCTCGGCGAGCGGCTCGACGTCGCGGGCAGCGACAGCCTGCTCACCGCGCTGGTGATGAACCTCGTCGACAACGCGGTGCGCTACACGCAGCCGGGCGGCTGCGTGACGGTCGCCGCGCGGCGCGACGGCGACGCGATCGTGCTCGACGTGGTCGACGACGGCCCCGGCATCCCGGCCGAAGCGCGACCGCACGTGTTCAAGCGGTTCTACCGCGTATCGGCCGATACCGAAGGCTCGGGCCTCGGGCTCGCGATCGTGCGCGAGATCGCGCAGGCGCACGGCGGCAGCGCGTCGCTCGCGCCGGGGCCCGGCAATCGCGGTATCGTCGTGACCGTGCGGTTGCCCGCTTTCGATTGAAGAGAACGCCGTCATGAAACTTTTGCTGGTCGAAGACAACGCCGAGCTCGCGCACTGGATCGTGAACCTGCTGCGCGGCGAGGATTTCGCGGTCGACTGTGTCGGCGACGGCGAACGGGCCGACACGGTGCTCAAGACCGAACGCTACGACGCGGTGTTGCTCGACATGCGCCTGCCCGGCATCAGCGGCAAGGAAGTGCTCGCGCGGCTGCGGCGCCGCAACGACAACGTGCCGGTGCTGATGCTGACCGCGCACGGCTCGGTCGACGACAAGGTCGACTGCTTCGGTGCGGGTGCCGACGATTACGTCGTGAAGCCGTTCGAGTCGCGCGAGCTGGTGGCGCGCATCCGTGCGCTGATCCGCCGGCAGGCCGGCGTCGGCACGACGCAGCTCGTGTGCGGCGATCTCGTCTATGCGTTCGGTACGCGCGAATTCCGCTGCGGCGACGCCGTGCTCGCACTGCGGCGCCGCGAGCACGCGATCCTCGAAACGCTGATGCTGCAGCAGAACAAGACGGTGTCGAAGTCGCGGCTGATGGACAGCGTGTTCGCGCTCGACGACGAGCCCAGCGCCGACGCGATCGACATCTACATCCACCGGCTGCGCAAGCATCTCGCGGGCAGCACGGCCGAGATCATCACGCTGCGCGGGCTCGGCTACATCCTGCGCATGAAGAGCGCGCACGATTGACGGGCCGCTTGCGCGGCCCATCATATCGATTCGTATCACGAATCGTCATCGAAGCCGGCGAGGCGCCCGGCGCAATCGCTTCCGCGCGCCTGCCCGATCCACGATTATTGCGCGTTCGGTGTTTTCACCGATCGGATTCTTGCGTCGGGGAAAGCGTCGTGAAGGATTGCACCCTCTACGATGCTACGCGTCGGCCCTCTCGCTGTGGCCGGCAAGAGTCGGCATACATTACGTACTGCCAACGACCAGATTTCAATGCGGCAGCTCGGAGGAGACGATCTTGAAACGAAAAACCCTAGCCCTTTCCATCGCGGCGGCAGGCCTGTGCGCCGGCCAGGCGCATGCGCAGTCGAGCGTGCAGCTCTACGGCCTGATGGACCTGAGCTTTCCGACCTACCGGACCCACGCCGACGCGAACGGCAAACACGTGATCGGCATGGGCAACGATGGCGAGCCGTGGTTCAGCGGCAGCCGCTGGGGCCTGAAAGGCGCCGAAGACATCGGCGGCGGCACGAAGATCATCTTCCGCCTCGAAAGCGAATTCGTGGTCGCGAACGGCCAGATGGAAGACGAAGGCCAGATCTTCGACCGCGACGCGTGGGTCGGCGTCGAGGACGAGCGCTTCGGCAAGCTGACGGCCGGCTTCCAGAACACGATCGCGCGCGACGCGTCGGCGATCTACGGCGACGCATACGGCTCCGCGAAGCTGTCGACCGAGGAAGGCGGCTGGACCAACTCGAACAACTTCAAGCAGATGATCTTCTATGCGGCCGGCCCGACCGGCACGCGTTACAACAACGGCATCGCGTGGAAGAAGCTGTTCAGCAACGGCATCTTCGCGAGCGCGGGCTATCAGTTCAGCAACTCGACGCAGTTCGCGACCGGCTCCGCGTACCAGGCGGCGCTCGGCTACAACGGCGGGCCGTTCAACGTGTCGGGTTTCTACAACCACGTGAACCACGGCGGCTTCCGGAACCAGACGTTCTCGGTCGGCGGCAACTACACGTTCGACATCGTGCGCCTGAATGCCGGCTATTTCCGCTACAACGGCGATCAGGGCGCGCTCGGCCAGCGTCACGACGATTCGTGGACGGTCTCGATGAAGATCGCGCCGAAGGGCGCGCTCGACTACGAGCTCGGCTACCAGCAGATGCGCATCAAGAACGCCGCGAACAACGCGGACGGCTTCACGCCGAATGCCAACCTCGGCGCGTTCAGCCTGACCAACGGCGTCGCCAACGGCTTCAAGGAGACGATCTACGGGTCGGTGTTCTACCACCTGAGCAAGCGCACCGAGGTGTACCTGGCCGGCGACTACATGAAGCTGCACGGCGGCTACACGGCGGCGTCGACGTTCGGCGCGAAGAATCAGCTCGAACTGACGTCGGGCATCCGGACGCGCTTCTGACCTGAGGCGGCTACCCGGGCGGGGCCGTCGGGCCCCGCCGCACCCCTCCATCCGGGATTCTCCATGCGGGCACGCCGGCGCTTTGCGCCGACCGTGCCCTTTTTTTCGTCCTTTTCGCGGCACCGTCCAATGCTCGCCGCGCGGCCCGCCGGCCGGCTTGCGCGGCAATCGGCCCGAACCCGCCTGCGGCCCGTCCGGCGGGCGATCGCGGCCGACGGGGACACGCCCGCCCCACATCGGCGCTTGACCTGCGCCGACCGACTCGCTAGCGTTTCGGGTTTGCCCGGGCGGCCATTGCCGCCGGTGCCGTGAGCACGCCCGACGTCCTGGCGCGCGCGGCCGGGCTCCGATGGAAAAGACGATGCAGAAACTCGATGCGGCCAGCCCGCAGGCGATGTCGACGGATTTCACCGCCGACAACGTCGCGCGCCTGAAGGCGCTGTTCCCCGAACTCGTGACCGAAGGCCCCGACGGCGCGTCGGTCGACGTCGACGTGCTGAAGGCGCTGATCGGCGAGCGCACGGTCGGCGACGCCGACGAGCGCTACGGCTTCCACTGGCACGGCAAGCGCGGCGCGCGCCAGGCCGCGCTGACGCCCTCGACGGGCACGCTGCGCCCCTGCCCCGACGACAGCGTCGCATGGGACGACACGCGCCATCTCGTGATCGAGGGCGACAACCTCGACGTGATGAAGCTGCTGCACAAGAGCTACGCGGGCAAGGTGAAGCTCGTCTACATCGACCCGCCGTACAACACCGGCAGCGATTTCGTCTATCCGGACGATTTCAGCGACAGCATCCGCCACTACCTGGCGATGACCGGCCAGACCGACGGTGGTGTGAAGCGCAGCACCAATACCGAGGCGAACGGCCGGTTCCACACCGACTGGCTGAACATGATGTATCCGCGCCTGAAGCTCGCGCACGCGCTGCTGTCCGACGAAGGGCTGATCGCCGTGCACATCGACGAGCACGAGGTGCATGCGCTCGTGCTGATGCTGCGCGAGATCTTCGGCGAGGAAAACGAGCTCGGCGTGGCCGTGTGGGACAAGCGCAACCCGAAGGGCGACGCGCGCGGGGTCGCGTACCAGCACGAATCGCTGGTGCTGTTCGCGCGCAACGCCGAGACGCTGCTCGAACGGGCGCCGCTCAAGCGCCCGAAGCGCAACGCGCAGCGCATGCTCGACGCCGCGCACGACGCGGTGTACCGAAGCGGCAACCCGAAGGATGCGCAGAAGGCGTACCGCGCGTGGATGAAGGCGCAGACCAACCTGTCCGGCGGCGAGGTGATGTACGACCGGCTGTCGGCGGAAGGCCGCGTGTACCGCCTCGTGTCGATGGCCTGGCCGAACAAGAAGAAGGCGCCGGACGAATATTTCACGCCGCTGATCCACCCGGTCACCGGCAAGCCGTGCGCGATGCCGGCGCGCGGCTGGCGCAACCCGCCCGCGACGATGCAGGCCTTGCTCGAGCGCGGCCAGATCGAATTCGGCCCGGATGAAACCACGCAGCCGCAGCGGATCTACTACCTCGACGAGAACATGTACGAGAACGTGCCGTCGGTGCTGCCCTTCGCCGGCTCCGACGACGCGCTGCTGAAGACGCTCGGCATCCCGTTCGATCTGCCGAAGCCGGTCGACTTCGCGGCGGCCGTGATCGGCTGGTGCACGCGCGGCGACGACATCGTGCTCGACTGTTTCGCCGGCTCCGGCTCGACCGGCCACGCGGTGATGCAGGTGAATGCGACCGACGGCGGCGCGCGCCGCTACATCCTCGTGCAACTGCCCGAGACGCTCGACCGCCGCGACAAGACGCAGCAGGCGGCCGCCGATTTCTGCGCGAAGCTGAAGAAGCCGCCGACGCTCGCGGAAATCACGAAGGAACGCCTGCGCCGCGCCGCGCAGCAGGTCGCGCGCGACTATCCGGAAAGCTATGGCGACCTCGGCTTCCGCGTGTACCGGCTCGACACGACCAACGTGATCGAGTGGGACCCGCGCCGCGACGACTTCGACCATGCGCTGTTCGCGTCCGTCGAACACGTGAAGACCGGCCGCACCGAGGACGACCTGCTCGCCGAGCTGACGCTGAAGCTCGGCCTCGACCTGTGCACGCCGGTCGAGCATCACCCGGTGGCCGGCAAGACGGTGCACCTGATCGGCCGCGCGATCGTCGCGTGCTTCGACGCGCGCATCTCGCGCGACGAAGCCGGCCCGCTCGCCGACGGCATCGTCGACCTGCTCGACGCGACCGGCGCGTCGCACGACGTCACGTGCCTGTTCCGCGACAGCGGCTTCGTCGACGACGTCGCGAAGCTCAATCTCGCCGCGCTGCTCGAACAGCACGGCGTGAAGCGCGTGCGGAGCCTGTGATGCGGCTGCATTTCGAAGCGGATCTCGACTACCAGCGCGAGGCGATCGACGCCGTCTGCGACCTGTTTCGCGGGCAGGAATCGTATCGCGGAGACTTCAGCGTGCTCGCGAACGCCGCGCCCGGCACGACGGCCGCGGCGCAAGGCTCGCTCGGCTTCGCGGTATCGGAGCAGGGCGTCGGCAACCGGCTGTCGCTGACCGACGACGCGCTCGCGCGCAATCTCGCCGACGTGCAGCTGCGCGGCGGGCTGCCACCGTCCGGCCAGCCCGGCTCGCGCGACTTCACCGTCGAGATGGAAACGGGCACCGGCAAGACCTACGTATACCTGCGCACGATCTTCGAGCTGAACCGCCGCTACGGCTTCACGAAATTCGTGATCGTCGTGCCGTCGATCGCGATCAAGGAAGGCGTGCACAAGACGCTGTCGATCACCGAGGATCACTTCCGCGCGCTGTACGCGGGCGTGCCGTACGACTACTTCCTGTACGACTCCGCGAAACTCGGCCAGGTGCGCCACTTCGCGGCGAGCGCGGCGATCCAGATCATGGTGATGACCGTCGCCGCGATCAACAAGAAAGAGATCAACAATCTCTACAAGGACAGCGAGAAGACCGGCGGCGAGAAGCCGATCGACCTGATCCGCGCGACGCGGCCGATCGTGATCGTCGACGAGCCGCAAAGCGTCGACGGCGGCCTCGAGGGGCGCGGCCGCGAAGCGCTCGCCGCGATGGCGCCGCTCTGCACGCTGCGCTATTCGGCCACGCACGTCGACCGCCACCACATGGTGTACCGGCTCGACGCGGTCGACGCGTACGAGCGCAAGCTCGTCAAGCAGATCGAGATCGCGTCGGCGATCGTCGAGGATGCGCACAACAAGCCGTACGTGCGGCTCGTCGGCGTGTCGAACCGGCGCGGCGCGATCGGCGCGCGCGTCGAGCTCGACGTCGCGACGGCCACGGGCGTGAAACGCCAGATCGTGTCGGCCACCGACGGCGACGATCTCGAGCGCCTGACCAAGCGCGCGCTATACGCGGGGCTGCGGATCGGCGAAGTGCATGCGGTCAAGGGCGCCGAGTACGTCGAGCTGCGCCATCCGGAGGGCGAGGCATTCCTGTCGCTCGGCGAGGCGTTCGGCGACATCGACACGCTTGCCGTGCAGCGCGAGATGATCCGCCGCACGATCCGCGAGCATCTCGACAAGGAGCTGCGCCTCGCCGAGCGCGGCGTGAAGGTGCTGTCGCTGTTCTTCGTCGATTCGGTCGAGCGCTATCGCCGCTACGACGAGAACGGGATGCCGGTGAAGGGCGACTATGCGCTGATCTTCGAAGAGGAATATGCGCGCGCGGCCCGCGTGCCGGCTTACCGTGCGCTGTTCGACGGCGTCGACGTGGCCCTCGAAGTCGAGCGTGCGCACAACGGCTACTTCTCGATCGACCGCAAGGGCGGCTGGACCGACACGAGCGAGAGCAGCGCCGCGGCCCGCGAGAACGCGGAGCGCGCGTACGGCCTCATCATGCGCGAGAAGGAAGCGCTGCTGTCGTTCGACACGCCGCTGAAGTTCATCTTCTCGCACTCGGCGCTGAAGGAAGGCTGGGACAACCCGAACGTGTTCCAGATCTGCACGCTGCGCGATATCCAGACCGAGCGCGAGCGCCGCCAGACGCTCGGCCGTGGGCTACGCCTCGCCGTCGATCAGGACGGCGAGCGCGTGCGCGACGCGGGCGTGAACACGCTCACCGTGATCGCGACCGAGCGCTACGAGTCGTTCGCGGAGAACCTGCAGAAGGAAATCGAGGCCGATACCGGCATTCGTTTCGGGATCGTCGAGGAGCACCAGTTCGCGGCGCTGCCGGTCCACGAAGACGGCGGCCCCGCGCATGCGCTCGGCATCGAGCTGTCGCGCGTGCTGTGGAATCACCTGCACGAGCAGGGCTACGTCGACGCGCAAGGCAAGGTGCTCGATCGACTGAAGGATGCGCTGCGCCAGAGCGCGCTCGTGCTGCCGGATGCGTTCGAGCGGCTGCGCGCGCCGATCGTCGCGACGCTGCGCAAGCTGTCGGGCCGCTTCGCGGTGCGCAACGCCGACGAGCGCCGCGCGATCGCGTTGCGACGCGACGCGTCGGGCAAGGCCGTCGTGTTCGGCGAGGATTTTCGGGCGCTGTGGGATCGCATCCGCCATCGCACCGTGTACCGCGTCGAGTTCGACAACGCAAAGCTGGTGCGCGACTGTACGGCCGCATTGCGCGCCGCGCCGGACATTGCGCGTGCGCGGCTGCAGTGGCGCAAGGCCGAGATCGACATCGGCAAGGCCGGCATCGAGGCGATCGAGGTGGCCGGCGCCGGCACGGTGCTGCTCGACGAAGGCGAGTTGCCGCTGCCCGACCTGCTCACCGAGTTGCAGGACCGTACGCAGCTCACGCGCCGTTCGCTCGCGACGATCCTGGCGGACAGCGGCCGGCTCGACGATTTCCGCGTGAATCCGCAGCAGTTCATTTCGGTGGCGGCCGACGCGATCAATCGCTGCAAGCGGCTCGCGCTCGTCGCGGGCATCGCGTACCGCAAGCTCGGCGAGCGCCACGTGCATGCGCTCGAATCGTTCGAGAGCGAAGCGCTGACCGGCTACCTGCGCAATCTGCGGCCGGACGCGCGCAAGTCGATCCACGAAGCAGTCGTGTGCGAGACGGACGCCGAGCGCGCGTTCGCCGATGCGCTCGAAGCGCACGACGGCGTGAAGCTGTACGCGAAGCTGCCGGCGTGGTTCCGCGTGCAGACGCCGCTCGGCAGCTACCATCCGGACTGGGCCGTGCTCGCGGAACAGGACGACGGCGAGCGGCTGTACTTCGTCGTCGATACGCCGAATGCCGACGGCCAGGTGCCGAGCGAGCACGAGCGCGCGAAGCTCGCGTGCGGCGAAGCGCATTTCCGTGCGCTGACGGATGGCGACGGCGCGGCGCGCTTCGTGCGCGTCAGGCAGGCGGAGGCGCTGTTCGAACCCGCGGCGGCGCCGGCGGGCGCGCGGCGGTGACACGAAGGGCGGCGACGAGCCGCCCTTTTTATCGGCGTGGCGACCTTTATCGAGCGTGCCGCGACCCGCTCTTTGCCCGTTCCGTCATCCGCGTGAAAGCCATCCGCCTTCTCGCGTGGAGGTGACGCCGTTACGGCTGGTTGCAAATCGGGTCGGCACGCTGTTTTTCGCGGGCCGGACACGTTGCGTTTTCACCCATGAAAAAGGGCGCCGAAGCGCCCTTCTCGTGCATTCACAGGCTACGCTTACAGCGTGCGGCCGAATGCGTTGCGCTGCGAATGATGCGTGGACGTCGACGCGTGCGCGGTATGGCCATGCGCGTGCGAGTGACCGCGGCCCGGCTGCGCGCCGGCGCGATCGGCAATCGTGTCGGAGCGGTCGGCCGCGCGCGACAGGCCCTTGTCGCGGTCGCCCGCGTGCATGCCGTTCGAGTTGCTCAGCGCCTGGCCGCTCATATGGCCGCCCGACATGCCGCCTGCATTGCCGCCCGAGCCGCCTGCGCCATGACCGCCGCCGTTGCCCCCGCCATTGCCGCCGGCCGCCGCATGGGCGGACACCGAGCCGAGCGCGAGCAGCGCGGCCGTCAGGACGGACAGATATCGTTGCTGTTTCATCTTGTGCTCCCTTGAGCGCGTTTGCGTGACTGCATTTTATGAACGCGCAAAATTCGCGTAGTACAACGTTGTAAAGGATCGTAACGGCGCGTTCGGCACGCATTCGTCCGATCAATTCAGGGCGAGCATGAACGCGGGAGCGAAACACCGGGGCGGCGCCACGGCGTCGCCCCGGTGACGAGGCACTTACTGCGCAGGCTGCATGCCCTGCGCGGCGGCCTTGTGCTGCGCGGCCTGCTCTTGCGCCTGCTTCTTCGCCATGTGATGGCCGACGATACAGCCGCCGACGGCGCCGACCACGGCGTGGTGCCCCGCATAGTGGCCGGCCACACCGCCGACCACCGCGCCTTTCATGCAGCCCGCCGCATGCGCGCTGCCAATCGTTGCGAGCGCAACGACAGCGGCGGCGGCACACAGCTTGATGGATCGAACGGGCATCATGTTTTCACTCTCCTCTTGGGTGATCGATCGGGCCGCTTAGTCCCAGCGGCCGCCACGCCAGCCGCCGCGCTCGCGCCACTCGTGCTCGCGCCATTCATGGCGGCGCCACTCGTGTTCGCGCCATTCGCGCTGACGCCAGCCGTCGCCGCGCCAACCGTCGTCGCGATAGCCGACCGGCGCGTACATCACCGGCGGAGGCGGCGCCACGTAGACGGGCGCCGGCGCCGCATAGACGCCCGGCACGCCGATGCCGACCGACAGGTCGACGTGGGCCGATGCGACGCCCGAGGCTGCCAGCGCCGCTACACCGAGTACTGCACCGAGAATAAGTTTCTTGCTCATTTCGCGACTCCCTGCACGTGTCGTGCGTCGTGTGACTACGGTTCGGAGTCTAGGCACGGGGCGCTGACACAGGTGAAACGGGTATGCGAGACAGGTAACGGACGTTTACAGGTATCCGCAAAGCCTTATGGAGCACGGGAGAGGCGGCATTCCAGAAACCGTTGCAGGGAGGCATCGGGTCGGTAAAAAGGGGATTTTTCGGGCACGAAACCGGCGATCGGATCGAATACGCCGGTGCACGGGGAAGCGAACCGCCCTCGCCCCGCGGCGCGAGCGGTTCGCGGCGGCGCGCGTCATGCGCGGATATCGTCGACGCTGCGCAGCCAGTGCACGCTGAACAGGTTGTCCGCGTCGGTCCACACGGTATCGGGTTCGAACCCGGCGCGGCGCGCGATCGCATGGAAGCCGTCGATCGTGAACTTGTGCGAGTTCTCCGTATGGATGCGCTCGCCGGCTTCGAAGCTGAACGCGTGGCCGCGCACGTGCACGGTCTGCGCGACGTCGCTGACGAGATGCATCTCGATGCGCTGCCGCTCCCGGTCGTAGAACGCGCAGTGCGAGAACGCATCGACGTCGAAATCCGCGCCGAGTTCGGCGTTCGCGCGCACCAGCAGGTTCAGGTTGAACTGCGCGGTCACGCCCTGCGCGTCGTTGTACGCGTGATGCAGCGTGCGCTCGTTCTTCACGAGATCCGCGCCGACCAGCAGGCCGCCGCCGCGCAGCAGCCGTGCCGCGTCGCGCAGGAACGTGTCGGCCTCTTCCGGCGAGAAGTTGCCGATCGTCGAGCCGGGAAAGAAGCCGATGCGCCGCCGCGGCGTTTCGGTCAGCTCGGCCAGTTGCTCGGCCTTCGTGTAGTCGGCCGCGAGCGGCGCGACGTCGAGCCACGGATAGGCCGAGCGCAGCCGCGCGGCCGCGACGTGCAGGTAGTCGGCGGAGATGTCGACCGGCACGTAGCGCGCCGGCGCGTTCGCGTAGTTGCCCGCGAACGCGTCGAGCAGCACGCGGATCTTCTCGAGCGAACCCGCGCCGAATTCGACGATGTCCGCATGCGGGCCGACGCGCCGCACGATCTCGGCCGCGCGGTCGCGCAGGATGCCGAGCTCGGTGCGCGTCGGGTAGTACTCCGGCAGTTCGCAGATGCGGTCGAACAGCGCGGAGCCGGCCGCATCGTAGAAGTATTTCGGCGAAATGCTGCGCGGCGTGCGCGACAGTCCGTCGATCAGGTCGCGCTCGAACGCGCTCGGCCGCGAATCGCGGGCGGGTTGCAGGCCACCGCTCGTGGCCGTCAGGTCAGACGTCTCGCGCAAGTCGCACTCCCGTGAATTGCCAGCGTGCCGCCGGCGGAAAGAAATTGCGGTACGTCGGCCGTTCGTGCCCGGGCGGCGTCGCGATGCTGCTGCCGCGCAGGACCTGCTGGCCGACCATGAACTTGCCGTTGTATTCGGCCGCCACACCCGCGAGCGGCCGAAAGCCCGGATACGGCTCATAGGACGAACGCGTCCACTGCCATACATGCCCGAGCATCTGCTGGATGCCGTCGGCCGCGAACGCCGTTTCCCATTCGAATTCGGTCGGCAGCCGCGCGCCGGCCCATTCCGCATACGCGGCCGCCTCGTAGAAGCTCACGTGGCACACCGGGGCGTCGGGCGCGAGCGGTTCGACGCCGTGCAGGCCGAAGGTGCGCCGCACGCGCGTGGCGGCCGCATCGTCGTCGTCCGGCATCCAGTACGCGGGCCCTTGCCACCCTTCCCGCTGCACCATGGCCCAGCCGTCGGACAGCCAGAATTCGGGACGCGTGTAGCCGCCGTCCGCGACGAACGCCGCGAATTCCGCGTTCGTCACGAGGCGGTTCGCGATCTCGTACGGCCGCACGAGCGCCGTGTGACGCGGCCGTTCGTTGTCGAACGAGAACGTGTCGCCCTCGTGGCCGATCTCGACGAGCCCGCCCGCCTGAGGCAGCCAGCGCAACGGGCCGGCGTCGCCCGCGGCGAGCGCGCATCCGGTCTCGGCGCCGGTGCGCGGCCGGAACGCCGGCCGCAACGGATTGCACGAGAACGCATGCAGCATGTCGGTGACGATCAGCTCCTGGTGCTGCTGCTCGTGATGCAGGCCGAGCACCAGTTCGGGTGCGATCGCATCGAGCCGCGCCGGATCGGCTTCGGCCAGTGCGCGCAGCATCGCTTCGTCGACGTGTTGCCGGTACGCATGCACCTCGTCGAGCGACGGACGCGTGAGCAGCCCGCGCTGCGGTCTCGGATGGCGCGGGCCGAGCGCTTCGTAATAGGAATTGAAGAGGAACTGGTATGCGTCGTCGAACGGCGCGTAGCCGGGCACGCGGCGCATCAGCACGACGGTTTCGAAGAACCAGGTCGTATGCGCGAGGTGCCATTTCGTCGGGCTCGCATCGGGCATCGACTGCACGGCCTGATCTTCGGCGGACAGCGTCGCGGTCAACGCGATGCTGTGGGCGCGCACGTCCTGGTAACGGCGCTGAAGCTGTGATGCAAGGAGGCTCATCGGTTTACCGTTCACGTCGCGATTCGCTGCGTTGCGTTGCCGGAAAAGGGAAAGCCTTGCGCTGGGGTGCGCGCGGCTGACGTGCGATCTGCTGCTGCGTCGTCGGGCAGCCGGCGCGCGCGCCGGGCCGCAGATGCGGCTTCACTTCATCTGCCCGTGCAGAACAGTATGGGCCAGAAATGTGAACGTCGCGAATCGGATTTCGGATGAAACGAAGACGAAAGAAAAATGAAAGCATTCTCGATGGGGGTGTCGCACGCGTAACGAACCGTCGACGCCCGTTGTGTGGCCCGGTTTGGCCGATGGTGCAATACACGTGCCCGCGATGGCGCACTGCTGACGTCCGGTGACAACCTCGCGGCGTGCGTGAAAGGTCGATCGCGCGCTTTCGTCGGAGGAACGTCGCCATCCACCCTATTCAGACATCGATATCGCATCCTTTGGCGCCCTGCTCGACGGCTCCGCCCTTCGCTTGCCGCTGCCCGCTTCGACGGTTCCGAAAAATTTTTTGCATCGATGTCACACACGCGGGGGGCTCGCTCGTCATATCAGCGGAACCCACACGAAAGGAGAAGCCACCATGACTGCGAAACTCAATCCGTTTGCCGCCGCCCCCGCGCTGATGAAGAACTGGATGACCGTGTCGGTCGCCGCCGCCGGGAGCCTCGAGCCGACGCTGATCGAGCTGGTCAAGATCCGCGCGTCGCAGATCAACGCGTGCGCGAACTGCATTAACATGCACACCGCCGAGGCGCGCGAACAAGGCGAGACCGAGCAGCGCATCTACCTGCTGTCCGCGTGGCGCGAAGCGCCCTGCTACACCGACCGCGAACGCGCGGCGCTCGGCTGGACCGAGGCGCTCACGCGGCTGTCGGAGGGCCACGCCGCGCACGAAGCGGCCTATGCGGCGCTGAACGACCATTTCAGCGAGGAGGAACAGGTGAAACTCACGGTGATGATCAACGTGATCAACGGCTGGAACCGGCTCGCCGTCGGCTTCGGGCTGTGGGTCGACCCGGCCGAAGCGAAGGCCGCCGCCGCGAAGATGGTGGCCTGATGCCGAACCTCGACCCGGCCAACGGCAGCGCCGACGAACGGGCCGACGCGGCGGCGAGCTTCGATCCGCTGCGGCGCACGCTGATCCGCGTCGCGTACCGGATGCTCGGTTCCGTCGCGGATGCCGAGGACATGGTGCAGGAGGCGTTCATCCGCTGGATGGACGTCGACCGCAGCGACGTGCGCGTGCCGGAGGCGTTCCTGCGCCGCATGGTGATGCGCATGTGCCTCGACCAGTTGAAGTCCGCGCGGCACCAGCGCGAGACCTATATCGGCCCGTGGCTGCCCGAGCCGGTCGTCGAGGAAGACCAGCAGGACGACGTCACGCTGCCGCTGCTGCTCGCGCTCGAACGGCTCTCGCCGCTCGAGCGCGCGGCGTTCCTGCTGCACGACGTGTTCGGCCTCGAATTCGACGAAGTCGCCGCGACGATCCAGCGCGACCCGGCCGCGTGCCGGCAGCTCGCCGCGCGGGCCCGCACGCACGTGCGCGAGGCGCGGCCGCGTTTTCATGTCGAGAAGCAGCGCGGGATCGAGCTGGCCGAAGCGTTTTTCGCGGCGTCACGCAGCGGCGACATGCGCGCGCTCGGCGCGATGCTCGCGGAGGACGTGAGCCTGCATTCGGACGGCGGCGGCAAGCGTACCGCGGCCGGCAAGCCGGTGTTCGGCTTCGAACTCGTGATGCGGGTGCACACGTACCTGGCCGAGCTGTTCGCGACGCATGCGTCGAAGCTCGTGCGGGCCGGGTTCATCAACGGGTTGCCGGGTTTCGTCACGCTGGAAGCCGACGGCGAGCTGCAGACGACTGCGCTCGAGATCGACGACGGGAAGATCGTCGCGATCTATGTCGTGCGTAATCCTGACAAATTGAAGCATCTGCATTGAGGGCGGCACGGGCATGCGCCGTCTGCGATGTGCCATGTGGATGCATGTCGACGGCGCGGTCCGCCCGCTTCTTTCCGCCCTGCGTCGCAGATCGCCGGCAACGCGCTCAGTAGATCGCGCCTCCGTGGCCCATCATGAACATCAGTACGCCGAGCAGCGGCGTCGCGACGGCGAAACCGGCCGCCGCCAGCCAGTTCGTGCCGCCTTGCGCCTCGAGCAGCGCGAGAAACGATTCGCGGGACGTCGCGTTCGGGCGCAGTTTTTCGATCCTGCGTGCGATGTGCGTCCTGTAGAGGCCGTTTCCGTACCAGCCGAGCGACACCGCGATCGCGATCGTGGCCGGGTCGAGCACGCTCGATTCGAAGTATCCGGGGAAGTACAGCAACTCGACCATCGTGATGCCGAGCGTGACGGCAAGCACGGCGGCCGCCTGCCAGTACATGCATCGATACGCCAACCAGACCGGACCCAGGACGCACGCGGCCCAGTTCCACGACTGCCGGCTCTTGCGCGATTCGGCGATCGCCCACTTTCGTTGGTACCAGGCGGCTTTCGTGCCGACGTAAGCGGCGATTTCGTCGTTGCTCGCGGACGATTCGGCGGTCGTGACCTCGGACATGATGTGTGCTCTCGGCTGCGCGGATCGCGCGTCGTTGTTCTGATACGGTGGAAATCGGACGACGGGCGAAGCCGCCGCGTCGATGCGCACACGATTCTACGCGCCGTGCGGCGGCAGTTGTGTGGCGGATCGGATGGTCGATGACGATGCGATGCCGGGCCGTGTAACACGCAACGCATCGGGGCTTCATGCGTTGTTTCGGACCGGAAAAGAAAAACGCCACGCGAAGTTGCCGCGTGGCGTTCGTATGTTTGGCGAGCCGCGTTGCCTGTAGGCAAGTTGTGCTGCCGGACCCCTTCATTTTGTTCGTTGGTAGGCTCGATTGGATTCGAACCAACGACCCCCACCATGTCAAGGTGGTGCTCTAACCAACTGAGCTACGAGCCTAAGAAGCCGCGAATTATAGAGAGGGTTTTGGGGGAGCACAAGCCCCTTCGTGAAAATTTTTTTAAACGGCCGCACGAGGGCTGACGATCGATGTTGCGTGGCGATGCCGCCAGCGTCGGCTTCATCTGTTCGCGTCACAGCAAAACGCGTCGATGTGCTGTGGTGTTATCCACATTGCCCTCTGGATAACCGTCCGGGAAGTCTCTGGATTCACAGTGGAACGATTGAGGATATGTCGGCGCGGTTGTGAATCGACGAAAAGTTGTTCTGTGCTGCCGGGCGCTGTTCACGTCGCACACCCAGGGTTATGCATTTCGCTTCGCGCTGAGAATTCAGTGCGTTACGGAGGTTATCCACTGTGAGGCACAGCGCTTGTTAACTATCACTACGTATATATACGAACCCTGTTAACACCTTTGGATAAGCACAGTCCGTCGACTGTGATCCGCTCAAGATATGCACTGCGTGCAGCGGCCGGATGAACGAAGAGAAACGCTGTGAGGCGCTCGGGCGATCCACGAACCTTCATGTCTGTAGAATCGCGGGCATCCAGAATGCAAAGCCCCGGCGAACGGGCTCACGGCAAATGATCGAAGCCACATCGACCCGTCTCCAGGCATGCGATATCGATACCGTCGTACACCGGATGCAGCAACTTCCGGGCGACATCGTGTTCGAGCAGCGCGTGTCGATACCGGAAGCCGAGGTCCTGTGTTGCCGCGACAGAGGCGAGCGATTCAACGTGAAGTTCGATCTCGACTACGGCGTGTGTGTCGATCGTGTCGCGCAACTCTCCAACGAAGACATCGCGGCGATCGTTCGATGGCTCACGAAGGAGGCAGCGTGATCACCGCAGACAATACGGGGCGAAGCGATCGATGAAGGCACCTCTCGACGAGATGCTGGTGACGGACATTGCCGGCCACGTTGCGGTTGTCGTGACCGACGTGGCGACTGCGGCCGATGCGCTGGTGCGATTGGGCTTCGCCCGGCAAGGCGAACGCTGGAAACGTGCGATCGCCGACGACGACGCCCGCCGGGCGCTCGTTGCCGCACTCATCGATCTCGATGCGCTGTTTACCGCGGGCCGCGACTGGAGCCCGCAGGCGCTCGTCGCGTATTACCGGGAGATCGGCATCGTGCGACGCGGGTACCGTTCGGTTGCGTGGCGCGGACCGGCGCAATACGTCATCGAACGGCATGACTGAATCACGCAAGGCAACGCGATGACGTACAAGGTCCTGATGGTGTCGCGCGGCGATGACCGTATGTGGACAACGGCACATCGGTCCAGTCGAAACCCTGTGCATCCGACAGGTGAGCATCCCGGTTTTGATGGACTTGTCGGCCCGAATGCCTTGCCCGGCAAGGATTGGCGACGATGAAAGAGGGAAGCGGATACATCGTCGGCGACGTCCGGAAGTCGAATCCCTTGTGGATATCGTCGTCGCCGAGCCACTCGAAACCCTGTGCATTCAACGGGTGAGCGCAGTCGAACCTGGCGAAGACGGCCGGCCAATCGACCGGGTTGTGGATATCGACGCCCGAAGCAACACGAAACGCTGTGCAGATCAAAGATGAGCGAACCAACCGAGGTCGGCCTGAATCACCGCAATGATGGATGTGGATATCCCGTTCCGCGGCGACTCGAAACCCTGTGATTCTAAAGGTGAGGGCGGCGGCGCAGCCTCGATGTGAATAACAGCCGGGGAAAGTCAGTCTAAATGCTGTGCATCCGAGTGGTGAGCGTGAGCCGGTTCAAGCCCGCCGAGCCGCCCCGCACAAGGCGCTGGCGGCCACCACCAACCGCCGACCGGGCGCGCATCCTATCACCTCAAGTCTGCTGATCGAGCGCCTGCACGACTGCCTTCTCGCCAAGACTCCCCGCAGGCCCGACCACCGCATAGTTGAGCCCATTCACCGACCCATACCGCGCGAGCAGCGCGCCATCCACGCGTTGCCCGCTCGGCAGCAGCCGATGTTCCGATTCCGCCGGCCGCAGATAGAAGCTCAGCGTCCGCCCGGCGTTGTCCTCATAGAGCACCATCGCAGCAGTAGCCCCGCTGTCCGTCGTGAACAACCGCCCACCGACCGGCCTGAACCCCGCCGAACTCAAATCCGGCAGCTTCGCCGACGCCCCGACGCGCCTGGTGAGCCACCCCTGCAAATCACCCGCACCGTTCGGCCGATAGTCGACCTTGGCCGTTCGATCGACCACCATCATCCGGTAAGCCTCGACCGCATCGCTCATCGGCGCGATGGGCGGCGGTGCGTTCCAGCCGCGCGCCTGCCACCCGCCGAACGTCCCGAGTCCGACGCAGAACACGAACGAAGCCGCCATCGCGAACCGCATGCGCGCGCGCTCGGCTCGCCGGCCGCGAATCGCCGCCGGATCCAGCGCGGGGTTGTCCGCCGGCATCCGCACGCTCTCCAGCGCGGCCCGCAACCGCTGCGCGTCCTGCTGCCATTGCTTCACCTGTTCCGCGCGCGCCGGATGCAGCGCGAGATAGCGCTCGACCGCGGCGCGTGCATCGTCGTCGAGCTGGCCGTCGACATAGGCCTGAAGGTCGTGTTCGTTCGGAGGCGTGTTCATTTTTTCATCAGCCGCAAGGAAGGAGCGGGAAGTTCGCCGTCGCCGAGCTGGCGCAGCGCCTGGCGTGCGCGGGACAGCCGCGACATCACGGTGCCGATCGGCACGTCGAGCAGGTCGGCGACTTCCTGATAGGTGAAGCCTTCGACCGCGACGAGCAGCAGCAGGCTGCGCTGTTCGTCGGGGAGCCGGCCGAATGCTTCGAGCGTCGCGCGCGCGGCGAATTCGCGTTCGGCGGACGGCCAGTGCGCTTCGTCGTCGTCGCGGATGCGGCCGAGCAGCCACGCGTAGCGCTTCGCGCTGCGTTTGCCGTCGAGAAACTGCCGGTACAGGATCGTGAAGAGCCAGCTGCGCAGCGACGCGTCGTCGCGACGGCTCGTCCAGCGCGACAGCGCGCGCTCGAGCGTCGACTGGACGAGATCGTCGGCCGCGTGGACGTCGCGCGCCAGCCAGAGCGCGAAGCGCCGCAGCCGGGGGATGAGTTCGCGCAATGCTTCGTCGTCGAGGGCGGTGGAGGGCATGGCCGGGCCGGTTGCCGAAAGGGTCGTGGATGCCGCGTAGGACGCCGGTCGGCACCGATTATTCCCTCCAGCATACGAAAAAACTTTTCGTGGAATAAAGCGGCGCGGGCGGCGTCCTACGCGCGTTCGACAATGATCTGACGATCGGGAGTGCATTCATGAAGCAATCTTCCTCTTCTTCGCCGCAGCGCGAGCCCGGGCGCGGCTGGTGGCGCTGGGCCGTGATCGGCGGCGCGGTGGCCGGCGTGGCCGCGGCGTTCGGCTATGCCGGCGGGTGGCTCGCGCCGGCGCGCCTGACCCCGCACCGGCTCGTCGACGCACTGCAGACCAACAGCGGCGTCCATCCGGGCTTCCGGCGCAATCACGCGAAGGGCGTGTGCGTGACCGGCTACTTCGAAGGCAACGGTGCCGCGAGCGCGTATTCGGTCGCGCCGTTCTTCAAGGCGGTGCGCACGCCGGTGGTCGGGCGCTTCGCGTTGCCCGGCGGGAATCCTTATGCGCCCGACAGCAGCGTGCCGATCCGCAGCCTCGCGCTGAAGCTCACCGCGCCGGACGGCGAGCAATGGCGGACCGGGATGAACGCGATGCCGGTGTTTCCGGTGGCGACGCCGCAGGCGTTCTACCAGCAGACGCTCGCGACCCGGCCCGATCCGAAGACGGGCAAGCCGGACCCGGCGAAGGTGAAGGCGTTTTTTGGCGCGCATCCGGAGGCGGGCGCCTTCCTGCAATGGGTGAAGGGTGCGAAACCGAGCGCGAGTTACGTCACCGAAAGCTATTACGGGTTGAACGCGTTCTACTTCGTCGATGCGGCCGGCAAGCGCCAGGCGGTGCGGTGGCGCGTCGTGCCGGAGCAGACGGCCGGCGCCGGCGACGTCGCGACGGCCGCGGATCCGAACGTGCTGCAGCAGGACGTGACGCGGCGCATCGCGGCCGGTGCGCAGAAGTGGAAGTTGCTGGTCACGCTGGCGGAGCCCGGCGACCCGGTGGACGACGCGACGAAGATCTGGCCCGCGCAGCGCACGACGATCGATGCGGGCACGCTCGTGCTCGATCGCGTGGAGGCGCAGGACAGCGGCCCGTGCCGCGACGTGAATTACGACCCGACGGTGCTGCCGCAGGGGATTCAGGTGTCGGGCGATCCGTTGCTGGCGGCACGCTCGGCCGCGTATGCGGATTCGTATCTGCGTCGCACGAGTGAAGAGGCCGGCGTGGCGGGCGTCGCGCGATTGAGTGGGGAGGGACGATGATGAAGGCTTCGACGACGTTTAGCTTGCCGGCGCGGGTGCTGCATTGGGTGATGGCCGCGATGATCCTCGCGATGCTGTTCATCGGGGTGGGGATGGTGGCGTCGGTTTCCGCGCGGCACGAGATCCTGGTGGCTATTCACAAGCCGTTGGGTGTGGCGGTGCTGGTGCTGGTGTGTGTGCGGATCGTGGTGCGGATTCTGTCGAAGCCGCCGGCGTTGCCCGACGATCTGCCGGCGTGGCAGAAGTTGGCCGCGCACGGGTCGCATCTCGTGCTGTATGCGCTGATGGTGGCGATGCCGCTGATCGGATGGGCGATGCTGTCCGCGGGCGGATATCCGGTGACGTTGGGCGGCGGAGTGCAGCTCCCGGCGCTGGTGTCGGCTGATCCGGTGACGTTTGCGTGGCTCAGGGTCGCGCATCGGGTGCTGGCGTATCTGTTCTTCCTGACGTTCCTCGCGCACTTTGCCGCGGCGCTGTATCACGGGCTGATTCGGCGGGACGGCGTGGTGAGGGCGATGGTGGGGCGGTAATCGACGGAAGATGCGTTCGATACGGCGGGGCTGTTCAAGGGCGGCCGCGGCTGCGCCTGCCGTGTCGCCTATATATGAGCGCTTGGAAGGCTCAGCGACCCCGGCACGGCCCGTCAAAAATATTTCACAAAGGGGGTTGCGGAGTCCGGGGCAGATGCATAGAATCACGCCTCTTTCGCGCTAACGGAAACGTGGCGCGGGGGAAGAAGGGAAGCGGTGCTGTTGAAGTCGGTTTTATCGATTCCAGTGCACACGAAATTAAACCGCAGTCGTCGCAACGAAGTAGTTAAAAAAGTTGTTGACGAGTTTTAAAAAACGGTTAATAATCTCGCTTCTCTGCTGCTGAAAACGCAGCGCTGCTGAGAAACTCCAGGTTTCTCGCAGAAACGCTCTTTAAAAATTAACAGCCGATAAGTGTGGGCGCTTGATGGAAGCGAGCTGATCCTCGGATCAGAAAGCGAAAGTATCAAGAGTCTCACACTAAAGTAAGTCAGGTTTATGAAGTGATTCATATT